>JAZFQY010000247.1:0-3651 GCA_036445355.1 Alphaproteobacteria bacterium | reverse complement strand
GCGCGACGTGGGGCGCCCAGGTGCCGCTGATGAAGCGCACCGCGCCGGGTCCGGTGCCGAAGGCGCGCACCGCCGCTTCCTCGGCCGCGATGACCTCGACGCGCAGCGCCATGCCGAGATAGGCGTTTGCGTTCATCCTCAGATATGGCCGCTCGCCCTCGCCCTCGAGCAGATAACGCGGCCCGCGCGCGCCTTTCGCCGGGATTACGCCCACGATCACGCTTCCCCGTCCCTTGGCACGGCCGCTCTCCGCCAGGTCCTGCAGCTCCGATGCCAGGATCCGCTCGAGTCGCTCGCTGGGCATGGGCGCCCCCATTTCTGCGGCGCGTCAGGCCGCCGCCACGGCCTTCAGCCTGGCGCGCAGCTTGGTCAGCATGTCGCCGGTCATGGTCGCTAAGTCGTAATCGGGCATCCAGCCCCATTCCGCGCGCGCCGCGCCGTCGTCGATCGAGCGCGGCCAGGTGTCGGCGATCGCTTGGCGCGCCGGGTCGACCTCATAGTCGATGGTGAATTCGGGGATATGCTTGCGGATCTCGTCGGCCAGCTCATCCGGGGTGAAGTTCATGGCGGTGATGTTGAAGGCGTTGCGATGGACGAGCCTCGCCGCGTCGGCGTCCATGAGCCGGATGATCGCCTTGATCGCGTCGGGCATGTACATCATGTCGAGGCGCGTGTCCGGGCGCAGGAAGCAAGTGTAGTGCCGGTGCCGGATCGCCTGGTAGAAGATATCGACGACATAGTCCGTGGTGCCGCCGCCCGGCGGCGCCACATGGGAGATGAGGCCGGGCAGGCGCAGGCCGCGCGTATCCGTGGCGAAGCGCCGCGCGTAGTAGTCGCACAGGAGCTCGCTTGCGACCTTGGTTACGCCATACATGGTGGTCGGGCGCTGGATGGTGTCCTGGGGCGTCGAGTCACGCGGCGTGGTCGGGCCGAAGGCGCCGATTGAGCTGGGGAAGAACACGGCGCAGTCATATTGCCGCGCCACCTCGAGCACGCCGTAGAGCCCGCCCATGTTCAACTCCCAGGCCAGCTGCGGCTTGTCCTCCGCCACCGCCGACAACAGCGACGCCATGTGATAGACGGTGCCCACGTCATGGCGGCGCACCGCCTCCTGGATCTG
Source organism: Alphaproteobacteria bacterium (assembly GCA_036445355.1). GTDB lineage: Bacteria > Pseudomonadota > Alphaproteobacteria > UBA6615 > UBA6615 > JAZFQY01. The sequence goes on along the minus strand of JAZFQY010000247.1, from coordinate 2,531 downwards.
CTCCGGCTTGGTGCAGTCCACATGCGCGAACGGGCCGTCGAGCTCGGCCGGCGGCAGCATGCGCACGTCCGAGGCCACCACGCGCTCGGTGCCGTAGCGGGCCCTGAGCGCGGGCACCAGCTCGGAGCCAATCTGCCCCAGCGCTCCGGTGACGAGGATCCTTCGCATGGCGGTCTCCGAGAGGGCGCTGGCGGCCGGCACCCGAGGTACGGTGGCAAGCTCTTGCACCCCATCCCGGACCCAGGTCAACGTCCTAGGCCGCGGTCCCGCCCGAGGGGTGGCTCTCCGGCGCGGACTCCCGACGCCAGTCGATGATCGAGCCGCTCCAACCCTTGCCATTTTCGCGCCGCGGGGGCTAACCTAGCGCACTGACTCCACGGCGCTTTTGACGCCGCCGGGTGAGTGACATCGTTGCCCGGCGGTGCCGGCCGCGCGCGGGGCCGGGCGCGTTTGGAGGTCGGTCTCTTGAGTGGCACCGAGATCCTGCTCACTATTGCCGGCGCCGTGGCGCTCTTGCTGTGGGGCGTGCGCATGGTGCGCACGGGCATGACCCGCGCCTTCGGCTCGTCCCTGCACCGCGCCGTCGCCACTGGCACCGCCAACCGGCTGCGCGCCTTCGGCATCGGTCTCGGGGTGACGGCGCTGTTGCAGAGCAGCACAGCGACGGCGCTCATCGTCAGCTCCTTCGCCGGCCGCGGCCTGCTGGCGACGGCGGCGGCGCTGCCGGTGCTCCTGGGCGCCGACGTGGGCACGGCGGTGGTGGCGCAGGTGCTGTCCCTCGATCTGTCGCTGCTGGCGCCGGTCTTGATCCTCGGCGGCGTCGTCTCCTTCATGAGCGCCAGCGGCGGCCGCCGGCGCCATCTCGGGCGGGTGGCGATCGGCATCGGCCTGATGCTGATGGCGCTGGGTGTGCTGCGCGCCGCCTCGGCACCGCTCAACGCGTCGCCGGCGCTCATGCCGGTCATCGCCGGCCTCGCCGACGAGCCGTGGCTGGCGATCCTGATCGCGGCGCTGTTCACCTGGCTCGCCCATTCGAGCCTGGCCATCGTGCTGCTGGTCGCCGCCCTGGTCGGCACCGGCGCCGTGCCCCTGCCGCTCGCCTTCGCCCTGGTGCTCGGCGCCAACGCCGGCGGAGGCGTGCCGGCGGTGGCCATGACCCATGGCGCCGACCCGGCGGCGCGGCGCCCGCTCGTAGGCAACCTGTTGATGCGCATCGTCGGCGTGGTGGCAGTGGCGCTGTTGCTGGACAACGCGGGCGATCTGCTGTCGCGTTTGGATGCCGCTCCGGCGCGCCAGGTCGTCTACTTCCACATCGCCTTCAATCTCTTCCTGGCGGCGGTCTTCGTGCCCCTGACGGGGCCGGTGGCGCGCCTCAGCCGGCTACTGCTGCCGCCGCCGCGCGGCGACGACGCGGCGCCGGACGTGCCCCGGCACCTCGACCGCAACGCCCTGGATACACCGCCGGTGGCCCTTGCCGGGGCGGCGCGCGAGACCCTGCGCATGGGCGAGATCGTCGAGACAATGCTGCGCCGCTCGATGGAGGCGATCGAGTCCGACCCCGATGCGGCGGCCGAGATCTCCGGCCTCGACGAGCACGTCGACCGGCTCTACGAGGCGATCAAGCTCTATCTGATCGAGCTATCGCGGGCGGCGCTCGACGCCGCCGAAAGCCGCCGCTACGTCGAGGTCCTGACCTTCACCACCAACCTCGAGCATGTGGGCGACATCATCGACATCAGCCTGATGGAGCTGGCGGTGAAGAAGGCGCGCCACCGCCTGTCCTTCACGCCCCAGGGGCTGGCGGAGATCCGCGCCTTCCACGGCCGGGTGGTGGCCAACATGCAGCTCGCCTTCAACGTCTTCATGAGCGGCGACGTGGACATGGCGCGCCGCCTCTTGGCAGAGAAATCAGCGATCCGCGAGGCCGAGTTCGAGACCTCGGGCAGCCATTTCGAGCGCCTGCGCAAAGGCCAGAGCGACGCCATCGAGACCAGCGGCCTGCATCTGGACATCATCCGCGATCTGAAACGGATCAACGCCCACCTGACCTCGGTCGCCTATCCGATCCTGGAAAAGGCCGGCGAGCTCGAAGCCAGCCGCTTGAAGGGCGGCGGCCGGCGCCCGGCGGCTGCCTCCCGAGCCAAGGCCGCCGACTGACGCATTGTTCATCATTATCCGGCTTGAACCGATCGCATCCGCCAAACCCGACGCCATCCGAGAATATAGTGTGTCCCCATGGCGCTCATGACCACGACCATCGGCACCTACCCCAAGCCGGATTACACGCCCGTGCCCGGCTGGATCACCGGAGGCGAGGCGCACCGCAGCGACCCGACCCAGAGCTACAGCGCGTTCCTGCGCGACCGGCCGCCGGACAGCGCCGAGCGCCTCGACCGCGCCACACGCGAAGTGGTCGCCGACCAAGTGGAGATCGGCATCGACGTGCCGACGGACGGCGAGGTGCGGCGCGAGCACTACGTCTTCTACCACCTGCGCCATCTCGACGGCTTCGATTTCGACCGGCTCACCGT
>JAZFQY010000246.1:0-5543 GCA_036445355.1 Alphaproteobacteria bacterium | reverse complement strand
GAATAGGCGATGGCGTGGACGACGAAGTCGAGGCCGCCCCAGGCGTCGCCGAGGGCGCCGAAGGCGACCTCCATGCTCGCCCCATCGGTGACGTCGCAGGCCAGCAGCAGCTCCGAGCCGGCCTCGGCGGCGAGCGGTTGAACCCGCTTCGCCAGCGTCTCGCCCTGATAGGTGAAGGCGAGCTCGGCGCCGTGGGCGTGGGCGGCGCGGGCGATGCCCCAGGCGATCGAGCGCTCATTGGCCACGCCCATGACCAAGCCGCGCTTGCCAGCCATCAGCGAAGGGACGTTACGCATGGATTCCTCTCGCCAGGAGCGCAATTGAGCGTCGGATCGGCGGGACGGCGCATCCTACACCAAACCGCAGGTGCGGCAACCGCGGCCTGCGGCGAGCCGGCATGAACAAGGCGGGGCTCGGCGGCGGCGGCGAATCAAAGTAAAAGGGTCGCGTGCGCATCTGGCCCACACAGCGTGAGCGGACGCCGTCGGCGGTATTCGCCGCCGCCGGCGGCTTCGCTGCCTATCTGGCGCACCGCTTCGCCGCCGACCGCTGTCTGGGCGTCGCCGCCTCCTTGAGCTACACCTCGCTCTTGGCGCTGGTGCCGCTGTTGGCGATCGGCTTCGGCGTGATGTCGGCGTTCCCGGTCTTCGACGACATTCGCGCCCAGACCGGCGATCTGATTATGTCCTACGTGGCGCCCCATGCCGGGGACGACGTGCGCGCCTATATCGACGGCTTCGTCGCCAACACCAATCGGCTGACGGCCCTGGGCATTGTTGCGCTGGCGGTGACCGCGGTCATGCTCCTGGCCACAATCGAGAGCGCCTTCAACGCCATCTGGCGCGTGGTTCGGCCGCGCCGGCTGGTGCAGCGCCTGCTCGCCTACTGGGCGGTGCTCACCTTCGGGCCCGTGTTCCTCGGCGGCGCGTTCTCCCTCACCGCCTACCTGTTCGCCGCCGCGCGCTGGGCCGGCCTGGCACCCGAGGGCGGCATCGGGCCGCTCGCCCGATTGGCGCCGCTGGCGCTGACGGGCATCGCCTTCACCCTGCTTTATATCGTGCTGCCGAACTGCCGCGTGCGTTGGGGCCCGGCGCTCACCGGCGGCCTGCTCGCCGCGGCCTTGTTCGAGCTCTTGAAGCGAGGCTTCGGCGTCTATATCGAGACGTTCCCGGCCTATCGCACAATCTATGGCGCGCTCTCGTCCCTGCCTCTGTTCCTGATCTGGATGTACCTGGCATGGACAGTGGTCCTGCTCGGCGCCGTGGTGGCCGCGTCCTGGCCCGAATGGCGGGCGGAGCGGGCGGCGACGGCGAAGCCCCTGAGCGCCACCGGACGGCTGGCCCGGTCGCTCAAGGTGCTGCAGCTCTTGCTGGCGTCCAGCCGCGCTGGTGTCGGGCTGGCCCAGGACGAGCTGGTCGAGGCGGTGGGCGGCGACAGCGAGGATCTGCGCCAGGTGCTCGAGCGCCTGGCGGCCGCGCGCTATGTCGCCGACGGCGAGGACGGGCGCTGGTTCCTGTCACGCGACCTTGCGGAAGTCAGCCTGCACGAGCTGGTGCACGCCCTGGAGCTGGGCGTCGCCGCCGCGGACTTGGACGACTATGAAGAAGAGGAGTGGTCCCGGACGCTGGCAGAACTCATCGCCGCGTTCGACGCTCATGCGCGCGCGGCGCTCTCCGTCTCGGTCAAGGCGCTGCTCGCTCCCCCGGCGCCGGTGCACGTCGGGGACGAGGAAAGCTAATGCAACCGGAGAAGGCTCTAGTTGACGATCTTCCAGCTGCCGTCCGGCTGGCGGCAAGCGGTGCCATAGGCCTCTTCGGTCTTGCCGCCGACGGTGACCGTGGTCTGGTATTCCCGGCAGTAGGCGCCTGTCTGGTTGTTCGTGCCGTCACGGATCGGGGTCACGGTGCCCGAGTTGCCGCTCTCCGGGTTGTTCCAGGCGACGGTCTGACCGATCGGCACCGCGTGCGCCTGGCCGACGGCCTGCTGGGCCTGCAACTGGTCGGCCTTGTCCAAGGACTTGCCGACCTCGCTGCCGATGAAGGCGCCGAGCAGGGTGCCCACGGCAACCGCCGCCAATTGGCCCTTGCCGCCGCCGACCTGGGCGCCCAAGAGGCCGCCCGCGGCGGCGCCGACCAATGTGCCGCCCAACTGCTTTTGTCCGGCACCCTCGCAAGCGCCGAGCACGAAGGCGACGGCGATCAGGGATACGACAAGCTTGCTCCGCATCGAAATCATCCCCATTTCTGAATGGATCCGGTCGTGGGTGCTGTACCTGAGAATCGGACAGGATTATCCTGGCCGCCCACTAACTCAATCCTAACACAGATCATTTTCTTAAGCTTGAATTTTAACCGCCGGATCATAGCCCGCCGAACCGGGCCCGCGCGGGGCGTGGAGGACGATGTTCGACGCCAATGATCCGTTCGAGCTGTTCGCCGCCTGGTTCGCGGAGGCCGAAGCCGACGAGCCTGGCCTGCCGAGCGCCATGTGCCTGGCAACGGCAGACGGCGACGGCGCGCTCTCGGCGCGCATGGTCCTGCTCAAGGGCGCGGACAAGCGCGGTTTCGTATTCTACACCAACATGGAGAGTCGCAAGAGCGACGAGCTCAACGTCAACCCGCGCGCGGCGCTGTGCTTCTATTGGGCCACGCTCAACCGCCAAGTGCGCATGGAGGGACGAACCGAGGCGGTGAGCGACGCCGAGGCGGACGCCTACTTCGCTAGCCGTCAGCGCGACAGTCAGATCGGCGCCTGGGCGTCGCCGCAATCGCGGCCGCTCGCCAGCCGCGCCGAACTGGAGCGCCGCTTCGCGGATTTCAGCGACAAGTTCGGCGATGATCCGGTGCCGCGTCCACCGTTCTGGTCGGGCTATCGTTTGGTGCCGGATTGGTTCGAGTTCTGGCGGCAAGGCGCGTCGCGGCTGCACGACCGCCTCGCCTTCACGCGCAGCGCCGGTGGCTGGACGCGCCAGCGGCTAAACCCGTAGCGCCATGACAGCCGCCCCACAGGACACGACCCTCGCCGCCAACGGCAGATTAATGCGGCGGGCGACCTACGCGTCGGTCACGGTCGCCTCCACGCTCGTCGTGTTGAAGATCTACGCCTGGCTGGTGACGGATTCGGTGGCAATGCTGTCGACCCTGGTCGACTCGGTGCTCGATGTGTTGGCGTCACTGATCACCATGTTCGCCGTCCGCCACGCCCTCACCCCCGCCGACTCCGAACACCGGTTCGGCCACGGCAAGGCCGAACCGCTGGCCGGCGTCGGTCAATCCGCATTCATCGCCGGGTCGGCGACATTGGTGCTGTTCGAGGCGGTGAGGCGCCTGTGGCGACCAAATCCGGTGAGCGAGGGCGAGGTCGGCATCACCGTCATGGTGATTTCGATATTGCTCACGATGCTGCTCGTGCTCTATCAGCGCCGCGTGGTGCGCGTGACCGGCTCGATCGCGATCAAGGGCGACTCGCTGCACTACGTCGGCGACATTTTGACCAGCGTCGCGGTCATCGCCGGTCTCTTCGCCAGCCAGTGGCTCGGCTGGCTCCTGGCCGACCCAATCCTGGGCGCGGCGATCGCGTGTTACTTGCTGTTCAGCGCCTGGCAGGTGGCACGCGCCGCGCTCAACATGCTCATGGACCATGAGTTGCCCGATACGGCGCGCCGGCGCATCGAGGAGATCGCCCTCGCGCATCCCGAGGTGGCCGCCATCCACGACCTGCGCACCCGCGCCTCGGGCCCGCGACGCTTCATTCAGTTCCACCTGGAGATGGACGGTAGGCTGAGTCTGCTGCGCGCGCATACCATCGCCGACGACGTCGAAATGAAGGTCATGGCCGAGTTCCCCGACTCCGAGATCATCATTCACCAGGATCCGGCCGGGCTGGATGAGCCGCACACCGAATTTTCCTAAGCGATTGCGCCGGTTGCGCTTGACATTGAGCAAGGCGGCGAGACGTGATTCTGCTAGGCTTGGCGACGGTTGCGCCCGCGAGCTCGCCGGCGCCCTGGCGCGCGACGCCAAGGACGTCGGCGACGGTACGCCGGAGGAGGTCGCGGCCACGGTCTATCAGCTCTGCAACCGAGATTTCGGCTACGTCACCGGCACCGAGGTGTTCGTCACCGGCGGCCAGCACCTGTATTGATTGATTCGGACCGCCGGCGCCGTCAGTCGAGCGCCGCCAGGGATTCGCCGATCCGCTGCCGCACCCTCTTCGGCAGGGTGAGGGCCCGGGCCTGGGCCAGGTTCGGCCCCGGGTCGCCGACGATGATCAGCCCCGCCATGCCGAGGGAGACGTGCGCCGCGCATTGCACGCCATAGACGCCATCGCGCGCGAAGGTGACGGTGACGGGCTTGTTCAGCTTGCCCTGCCAGGCCCTGGCGCCGGCGGGCGCGAAGCCCTTGATCAACTGGCCGCTATGGCCCCGGTCCACCGGCAGGAAGGTGACGCTGTCGCCGGGCGCGATGCGCAGGATCAGGGGCTCGAAGACGAATGCGCCGTCGCGGCCCTGGTTCAGGAGCCTGACCGTGTACTCTGCGGCAGACGTCGCCGAGGGCGCGCCCAGGCCGGCGGCGAGAACGAGTGCCAGGAACGCAACCGGCTTTCGCAATTCATGCTCCTCATGGCGGCGCCGGCAAGGGGCGCGCGCCGCCGGGGTGTTGTCAATCGGTCCAGCAGAGCTTGGGCGCCCGCGGGCCGGTATTGAAATAAATCCGTTTCACGATTTGCTGATGAGGGGGCGCGATGCCGGCAGTCCGGCCGGGCGGCCTAAGATCCGGCCGGCCAGTTTCTCGAGCCGGGCGATGCGGCCCTCGATTAGGGCGATCTCGTGATCGAGCCAGGCGCCCAGATGGCCGGCCTCGCCGTTAAGACCGGCGCGCAGGTCCATGAGGCGGGCGCGCGCGCCCTCGCTCATCTCGCCGAGGCGCTCGATCTGCACGCGCCGCTTGGCCGGCGCCAGGAGGTGCAGGAAGCGCTGCTTCAGGGCCACGATCAGCTTCGAGATGCCGTCAACGGGGCTGCGGATGTTGGTCTCCGGGAGCTCCTCCAGGGCGGCGCCACCGGCCTCGGTGAGGGACAGGAGGGCGTTGTCCTCCATGCCCGCACCGTCCACCGGCTCGACCAGCCCCTCATAGCGCAGCAACTCCAGGCTCGAATCCAGTATGTCGAGGGAGGGGCCGGCGAAGCGGCTGGCGAAGCCGCGCACCTCGCGCGCCAGGTCGGCATAGTGCCGGGGCCCGGCCTCGAGGGTGCCGAGCGCCGCCAGGCGGATCGCCTCGGTGGGGATGAGGATGTTGTCGCGGTACATGGGCGGCCTCAGTCGATCACCGATCGCGTGCGGGTAGCGGCGGCAAGAAAATCGTAGCGGTCGGTTTCAAACCGGCCCCAACGGATTCCAGATAAACGCCGTTATTGCGCGCTTCAAGCCGCGCGCTTCAAATGCAGGCGCGACCAAACGTCCTCCAGCGCCACGATGAGCGCGTCCATGGCCGCATCGTCGTGCAGGGGCGTCGGCGTGATGCGCAGGCGCTCGGTGCCCTTGG
>JAZFQY010000245.1:0-2632 GCA_036445355.1 Alphaproteobacteria bacterium | reverse complement strand
GCGCCGAGAATGTCGCCCAGGGAGGCGCCGGAGTCGGTGGAGCCGTAGTCCTTCATGGCCTTCTTCTCTTCCTCGATCTCGCGTTGCTTGATCGACAGGTTCATGCGGCGCCCGGGGCGATCAATCTGGGTCACCTTGGCGTCGACCTTCTCGCCGACCGCGAAGCGATCCGGCCGCTGCTCCGAGCGGTCGCGGCTGAGGTCGGAGCGGCGGATAAACCCGGCGGCGCCGTCGTTGATGTTGACCTCGATGCCGTTGTCGAGAACGGCGGTCACGGTGCATGTGACGATCGAGCCGCGCTTCATTCCCTTGACGGCGGAGGTGAACGGGTCGCCGCCCAGCTGCTTGATGCCGAGGCTGATGCGTTCCTTCTCTGTGTCGACGTCGAGGACCTTGGCCTTAACGTGGTCGCCCTTCTTGAAAGTCTTGAGCGCATCGTCGCCGGACAGGTCCCAGGATATGTCGGATAGGTGGACCATGCCGTCGATGTCCCCATCTAGACCGACGAATAGGCCGAACTCGGTGATGTTCTTGACGTCGCCCTCGACCTCGCTGCCCTCGCCGTAATTCTCGGCAAAGGAATGCCACGGGTTCGCCAGGCACTGCTTCAGGCCGAGGCTGACGCGGCGCTTGTTGGGATCCACGTCGAGGACCATCACCTCGACTTCCTGACTGGTGGAGATGATCCTGCCCGGATGCACGTTCTTTTTTGTCCAGCTCATCTCCGAGACATGGACCAGCCCCTCGATGCCCGGCTCCAGCTCGACGAAGGCGCCGTAGTCGGTGATGTTGGTGACCCGGCCGGTAAACTTGGTGCCGACCGGATACTTCGCCTCGACGCCCTCCCAGGGGTCGGCCTCGAGCTGCTTCATGCCCAGGCTGATGCGTTGGGTCTCGGGATTGAAGCGGATGACCTGGACCTCGACGGTCTGGCCGATCTGCAGTGCGTCGCTCGGATGGTTGATGCGCCGCCAGGCGATGTCGGTGACGTGCAGCAGGCCGTCGACGCCCCCCAGATCGACGAAGGCGCCGTAGTCGGTGATGTTCTTGACCACGCCCTTGAGGACCTGGCCCTCCTTCAGGCTCTCTATGAGTTCCGAGCGCTCGGCGGCGCGAGTTTCCTCCAGCACCGAGCGGCGGGAGACGACGATGTTGCCGCGGCTGCGGTCCATCTTCAGAATCATGAAGGGCTGCGGCGTGCCCATTAGAGGCGAGATGTCGCGCACCGGGCGAATGTCGACCTGGCTGCCGGGCAGGAAGGCGACGGCGCCCGACAGGTCGACGGTGAAACCGCCCTTGACGCGCCCGAAGATGACGCCCTGCACCCGCTCGTCGGCCTTGAACGCCAGCTCCAGCTTTTCCCACGCCTCCTCGCGGCGCGCCTTGTCGCGGCTCAATACCGCCTCGCCGTTGCGGTCCTCCAGACGCTCGACATAGACCTCGACCGTGTCGCCGACTTTGACCTCGGGTGCTTGACCGGCGGCGGCGAATTCCTTGAGCGGCACCCGCCCTTCGGATTTCAGGCCGACATCCACGAGCGCGGCGTCGGCCTCGATGGCGACGATCGTGCCCTTGACGACGGTGCGTTCGAATTTCTTAGTCTCAACCAGGCTTTCTTCCAGGAGCGCGGCGAAATCCTCGCTCTGGGGCATGCCCGCGGATTCGCTCGTCTCGACGTCGGTCGTGTCGCTCATGAAACTCGGTGTCCCTGCCATCTTGCGCGTTGCCGGCGGCTGCCCGCGCGTCGGTTCGTGCGTATCGCGGCGGTACCGCGCGACCGTCGCCAATCCGCTGGCACCGGTCCGACCGCCTCAGTCATCGAGGCGTGCGCGAATGGAGTGCCACGCCGCCGCGAAGACCGCGTCCGCGTCCATACCGGTTGTGTCGATGACGACAGCGTCTTCCGCCGGCTTGAGCGGTGCCACCGCGCGCCTCATATCGCGCCGGTCGCGTTCCTTAATTTCCGCCAGGACGCGCGCGTATATACTCGCCTCGCCACGCGCCTGCAACTCCTTATCCCGGCGCCGGGCGCGCTCCTCGGCGCTGGCGGTGAGGAACAGCTTCGCCTGCGCCTGCGGGCAGACGACGGTGCCCGTGTCGCGCCCGTCGAGCACGGCGCCCGGCCGGCCGCCGGGCGGATGCGCCGTGAACTCCCGTTGCATCGCCAGCAGGGCCGCGCGCACCGCCGGAATTGCGCCGACGACGGAAGCAGCATTGCCGGCCGCCTCGCCGGCGAGCTCAGGGTCGTCGAGGGTGGCCGGGTCCAGCCGGCGTGCTACCTGCGCCGCCGCCTCGGCGTCGCCCGGGTCGCCACCGGCGCGCAGCAGCGCCAGCCCGACGGCGCGGTAGAGGCGCCCTGTGTCCAAGTGGGCGTAGCCGAGACGGTCGGCGAGCCGCCGGGCCAGGGTGCCCTTGCCCGAGGCCGCCGGGCCGTCGACGGTGATGATCACGCGGCGGTGCCCGTCTGGATGTTGGCCCCCAGGGCGCGCATCAGCGCCGCGAAGCCGGGGAAGCTGCTCTCGATCGGGTGGGCGTCGTCGATGACGATCGGGCGTTCGGCGGCGAGGCCCAGGACCAGGAAGCTCATGGCGATGCGGTGGTCGAGGCCGACGGCGACGGTGGCGCCGCCCCT
>JAZFQY010000244.1:0-4862 GCA_036445355.1 Alphaproteobacteria bacterium | reverse complement strand
GATCTCGCAATAGACCCCGGACTCGCGCACCCGGCGGGCGATGAGCTGGGTCACCTGGGAGCCGAAATCGACGATCAGCACCCGGTCGGGTGTGGCGGTGGTCATGGAATCGTGGCCGTGGCGTGCGCGCGCCTAAAGCTTTCTCCGGTCATATTGACCCATTCTGACAGAGCCATATTGGGTCAGGGCCAGGAAAGTGCCGCTGAGCGTGGCCATCGCTACGCTCGAGGCACTTGACGCCGCCCTGGCCCGATATGGCCTGTCCCTCCGGGTTGTCCCGCGAGGGGCAACCGCTTCGTTGTCTGCCTCGCCCGATGCGGTGCATCGCGCTTCGCCAGACGCCTTGCGGCCTGCCGCCTCGCGGGCACAACAGAATTGCGTCAATATGACCGGAGAAGGCTCTAGATAGCCGATTTGCCGTCGCGGGCCGCAGCGCCGATGACCAGCCGCTGCCAGCCATAGGCATACTCCGGCAGCTCGGCGCCGGCGAAGCGTTCCGAGCGCTCCGCCACCAGGCGTCCGCCCATGCGTTCATAGAAGAAGCGCGCCGGGTTCGCCGCCACCACCCAGACGATGGCCGCCCGGCGGCCGGCCCGCGCCAGGCCCTTGAATCCGGCCTCCATGAGCGCCCGGCCGAGACCGCGCCCCTGATAGTCCGGCAGGACGTAGAGGCTGAAGATCTCGCCGTCATAGGGCAGGTCCACCGGCAGGCCGCTTCGCCGTGCGGCGCCGAAGCTGGCGAAGCCGATCACCTCGGCCGCACCGTCCTCGGCCACCAGCACCGGCTCCCGGTGCCGGCTCACGGTCAGGGTCTGGCGCCAGTGTGCCAGCCTGCGCTCGCACGACATGCTTACCAGATAGGCGTCCGGCAGCACCCCGGCATAGGCCGAGCGCCAGGTCTCCACATGCACGCGGGCGATCGCCGCCGCGTCCGCGGGACAGGCCTTGCGGATGCCGGTCATGGCGCGCCGCGCGCCCGATGGGACGTCCCAAACATACTGCAACGGTAGGCGATTGAGCCGCCGCGTCAAACCCTTTGCAGGTAATTTGGTGCCTCGCGGGTGATGGCGACCCCGTGCACGTGGCTTTCGGTGGTGCCGGCGGCGGTGACGCGCACGAACCGACAATTCTGCTGCATGGCAGAGATGCCGGCATTGCCGGTGTAGCCCATGGCGGCGCGCAGGCCGCCAACGAGCTGGTGCAACACCGCCCCGACCGGCCCCTTGTAGGGCACCCGTCCCTCCACCCCCTCTGGCACCAGCTTCATGCCATCGATCATCTCCTGCTGGAAGTAGCGGTCGGCCGAGCCGCGCGCCATGGCGGCGAGGGAGCCCATGCCGCGATATTCCTTGTAGGAGCGGCCCTCGAACAGGAACACCTCGCCCGGCGATTCCTCGGTGCCGGCGAGGAGCGAGCCGATCATGGCGCAGTCGGCGCCCGCCGCTATGGCCTTGGCCAGGTCGCCGGAATAGCGCACGCCGCCGTCGGCGATCACCGGCACGCCGGCCTTGCGCGCCACCGCGACCACGTCGCGGATGGCCGTGAACTGGGGCATGCCCACCCCCGCCACCACCCGCGTGGTGCAGATCGAGCCGGGCCCGATGCCGACCTTGAGGGCGTCGGCGCCGGCCGCGATCAGCGCCTCGGCCGCTTCGCCGGTGGCGATGTTGCCGGCGACGAGCTGGGTCAGGTTGGACAGGCGCCGAACGCGCTCCACCTGCGCGATGACGCCGGCGGAGTGGCCGTGGGCGGTGTCGATGACGATGACGTCGGCGCCGGCCTCGATGAGCGCCTCGGCGCGAGCGAGCCCGTCCTCGCCCACGCCCGTCGCCGCCGCCACGCGCAGCCGCCCCTGGTCGTCCTTGCAGGCAAGGGGATGGTGGCGCGCCTTCTCGATGTCCTTGACAGTGATTAGGCCGACGCAGTGATAGGCGTCGTCGACCACCAGGAGCTTCTCGATTCGGTGCTGATGCAGCAGGCGGCGCGCCTCTTCCATGTCGACGCCCTCGCCCACAGTGACCAGGCGCTCGCTGGTCATCAGCTCCTCGACCGGCTGGTTCGGATCGGTGGCGAAGCGCACGTCGCGGTTGGTGAGGATGCCGACCAGGCGGCCGTTTTGCCGCGCCACCACCGGAATGCCCGAAATGCCCATCTCCTCCTTGATGGCCAACGCCTCGGCCAGGGTCTGGTCGGGATGGATGGTGACCGGATCGACCACCATGCCGGCCTCGAAGCGCTTGACCTTGTGCACCTCGTCGGCCTGCGCCGTGGGGGTGATATTCATGTGGATGGTGCCCATGCCGCCGGCCTGGGCCATGGCGACGGCCATCGGCGCCTCGGTCACCGTGTCCATGGCGGCGGAGACGAGCGGAATGCCGAGCTCGATCGAGCGGGTGAGGCGCGTCTTGGTGTCGGCGGCGGCGGGCAGGACACGCGAGGCCGCCGGCTCCAAGAGCACGTCGTCGAACGTCAGCGCCTCGCGGATATCCATGTCAGCCCCGTCTCGCCCGGACGCAGGGTTGACGGGGCTTATATACACAATTCCCTGGACGCCACAAGGCACTCAGGGTCAGGCCGACGCGCCGCGGAAGCCGGTGGCGACGAGGTACAGCTCGGCCGAGCCGGCGCGGCTGGCCTTCGGCTTGACGCGCCGCGCGGTTGCGAAGGCGCGGCCCAGGGCGCGGAACAGCTCCGCCTCGCCGGCGCCCTGTAGCAGTTTGAGGACCACCGCCCCGCCCGGGGCCAGCAGCGCGCACGCGATGTCGAGCGCCGCCTCCGCCAGGGCCAGGGTGCGCAGATGATCGGTGACGGCGTGACCGGTCGTCGCCGCCGCCATGTCGCTGAGCACCAGGTCGGCGGGCGCGCCCAGCGCCGCCGCCAAGCGCGCCGGCGTGTCCTCCGCCATGACGTCGCCCTCGACTAGGATCGCACCGGCGACGGGCTCAACTGGCGCCATGTCGAGGCCGACGACCCGGCCGCCGGTCTTCCCGGGCCGCACGCGCTCGACCGCGACCTGGACCCAGCCGCCGGGGGCGGCGCCCAGATCCAGCACCCGAGCCCCCGGCCGCAGAAGTGTGAAGCGGTCGTCGATCTCGATCAGCTTGAATGCGGCGCGGGAGCGGTAGCCCAGGCGCCGCGCCTCGCGCACATGGGGATCGTTGAGCTGTCGCTCGAGCCAGCGGGTCGACCCGACCTTGCGCCCGCGCGCCGTGCGCACGCGCTGGCGCGCACCGCGCCCGCCGATCCGCCCACTGGCCATGGCCGCACTCAGGTCCCGGCGCCTACCGCCTCGCGGTCGGCCTCCGCCATCAGCCCCAGGAGGATGCCATCGCGCAGGCCGCGGTCGGCGACCCGCAGGCGGCCCACCGGCCAGCGGCGGTGGATGGCGTCGAGGATGGCGCAGCCGGCGATGACGAGGTCGGCGCGGTCGGGGCCGACGCAGGGATGGGCCGCACGCTGGCTGTAATCCATCGCCTTGAGTCGCGCCGTCGCCCGCGCCATGTCGGCGAAAGTCACATCCAGGCCTTCGATCTGCGCCCGGTCGTAGCGCGGCAGATCGAGCAGCACCGCTGCCAGGGTCGTCACCGTGCCCGAGGTTCCGACCATCTGCACGGCACCGTCGCCGATGCGGGCGGCGATGCCATGCGCTGCCTCGAACGGCGCCAGCAGATCGCTCACATGCGCCTGCATCGCGGCGATGCACGCATCACTGACCTCGTGGCCGCCGAAACGCTCGGACAGGGTGACAACCCCGCAAGGCAATGAGACCGAGCCCAGGATCTCCGGTGCCGCGGCGCCGTTGCCATCACGGCTCGGGCGCAGCCAGCTGATCTGGGTGCTGCCGCCGCCGATGTCGAACATCAGCGCGCGGCCGTCGGCACCGTCGGCCTTGAACATCGAAGCGCAGCCGGCGAGTGCCAGATGGGCCTCGGCCGCCGGGTCGATGGTCTCCAGCTCGATGCCGGTCTCGGCCTTGACGCGGTGGAAGAACTGCTCGCTGTTGTTCGCCTGCCGACAGGCCTCCGTCGCCACCGCGCGCACGCGGCTGGCGCGGCTGCGGCGCAGCTTGCCGGCACACACGCCGAGCGCGGCCAGGGTGCGCTCGATCGCGGCTTCCGACAGGCACCGCGCCCCGGCGAGGCCCTCGCCGAGGCGCACGATGCGGGAGAAGGCGTCGATGACCCGGAAGCCGCCGCCCGACGGCCGCGCCACCAGCAGGCGACAGTTGTTGGTGCCCAGATCGAGGGCGCCGAAGGTGTGGGACCAGCGGCCGCGGCCCGGTTTTCCTCGCTGTGCCACCCGTGTCCTGCTTCCGCCGTCCTTCCCCGCCGACTGGCCTGCTCCGCCCGGCCGGGTCCATCGTTGCGATACGCGCACTGTACACGGGCGGGCGACGACGAGACAACGCCTGCGGCAGGCGGCGCTACAACAACGCGGGCCGATGTGCTATGAAAACGCGCGCCGGGCGCTGGGGGATAGTCTAACGGTAGGACAGCGGACTCTGACTCCGTAGGTCCAGGTTCGAATCCTGGTCCCCCAGCCAGCATTGTTTCAAAATGCATTCGGAAACCCGACTCGCCCCTCCGGCGTCCTTGCCCGATATCGCACCCTAAATGACGCAGGCCCAACACCGACTGATCGTGCGATCGCGCGAGAAAGGACTGTGCGAGGGCACCAGCGGGATGATTTCGAAGTTCGGAATAATTATTGTGCCGAACTATGGAACCATCACACTGGATTCCAGTTGAGCATTCCGGTCCGCGCCGGGCGAATGCTGCTCGGCACCTTGCGGCACATCTATGTGTTCGAGCACCGGCGGGCACCGTCGACGCGCGAGCTGGTCCTGCACTTCGTCGGGGAGT
>JAZFQY010000243.1:0-3691 GCA_036445355.1 Alphaproteobacteria bacterium | reverse complement strand
GCACTTGGACCCGTTGCCGATGACGTGCGCTACTACAAGGGTACGGCCTTCCTCATGGAGAAGGAGCGCGAGTTGCAGGCGGCGTTGTGCACCTATCCGACATTTCCCAGATGACCTCCAGGTTTGCGGAGATCATACCCCCGTACCACCGTCGAGGGAACCGTATCCCCTTTGCAGCCATCCGATGCCTGATTTTGGAGATCAGCCCTCGGTTGGAATGCCATTTGGCCAGATTTGCCGCCATTCAGACACACCCCTCCTGTCGCTTTCTCCTCGCCGTCGATTCCCTCGGCCTACGCCGAGGCGGGTCTTCGCCGCAGATCATCGATCAGGTACAGGATTTTCCGGAACAGTTCCCTCGGCACCGCCACCTCCGCCAATTGGAACGTGCCATAGCGACCATCGCGGACGACCTTGGCACCGATCTTCACCAGCTTCTCCCGCAGCGCGGTCAGCGACCAGTGCTCGGCTTCCAGCGGGAGTGCACGTAGCAGCGGTCCGCGAGTCTCGTGGTACTCGCGTCCATCGGCGCCAAATTGGGCGCATATGAGCGCACCCCCTAATTCCCCGTGTAGAACTCCGGCCACTCGCGCTTGACGACCTCGCTGTCGCTGGCGAAGACGTGGCAACTATCGAGCAGCGCCGGGCGCGTCGCCGTCGCCGCGCTTCGGCGCTGACGCAAAGGCATAATCGTCTGCATCGCGGTCGTGGCCATCGGCCCCAAGAGATGCACCAAGTGGGTGCAGCCGGCGACGCCGCCCAGCAGGCGCTGCGTCCGGCGCCGGAATCCCTTGCCGATGGTGACGCCCACCAGGCGCTGGAAGTTGGGCGTGATCGCGCCGCAATGGTTGAAGGGGCCGTGGTCGGTCGCCGCCTCGACGGCGACGATCTTGAAGTCGTCGTCAATGGTCAGACGTAGCCACATCTCGTGCACCGGCTCGCCGGCGTGAACGGTGCCGCGGTCGGTGTTCTCGAAATCATAGGTCTTGGCGTCGGTCAGGTGGCCTTCGATGTCCCACTGTCCATCGTCCCGACGGTAGCCGCGGCAGTCGATCTGGCGCTTGTGGAGCGCCTCGCGCGGCGCCGGCTCGCCCAAGGGCATCGCGGACCTCCCGGTCGTTCGGTGTGCAAACGGGACTATAGGCGGCGGCGTCCCCGGATCAAGGCTGGCCCGCCGGCGCTGCCGCTAGCCGCCGGGCAGGCGGGTGAGCCTGAGAGACGTGACCTGGTTACGCAGCCGGCGCAGGATCTCGAAGCGGAAGCCGTGGAACTCGAACACCTGCCCGGCCTCGGGGATGACGCGCGCCTCGTGCAGCACCAGCCCGGCGATGGTCGCCGCCTCCTCGTCCGGCAGGGTCCATTCGAATTGGCGGTTGAGGTCGCGAATGGTGACCGTGCCGTCGACGACGATGGAGCCGTCGCGCTGCGCGCGCACGCCGGCTACCGGCACGTCGTGCTCGTCGGAGATCTCGCCGACGATCTCCTCCAGGATGTCCTCCAACGTCACCACGCCCATGAGGGCGCCATACTCGTCGACGACGATTGCGAAATGCTCGCGCCGGCGGCGGAAGGCCTGAAGCTGGCGCAGAAGGCTGGTCGATTCCGGAATGAACCAGGGCAAGGCCGCCAGGGATTCCATGTCCACCGCGTCCACATTGCCGCCATGGGTTTGCACCGCACGCAACAGGGCCTTGGCGTGCAGCACGCCGATAATGTTGTCCGGTTCGTCGCGGTAGAGCGGCAGGCGCGTATACGGGCTGCCGACCACTCTTTCGAGTATCTGCGCCGGCGGCAGCTCGGCGTCGATCATGTCGACGCTCTTGCGGTGGACCATGATCTCGTCGACATCGACATCGGCGAGGTCGAGGATGCTGCGCAGCATCTCGCGCTCGCGCCGGGCGTCGGCGTCGGTGTCGGAGAGGAGGGCGATGGCCCCGCGCAGCTCCTCCTCGCGCGCCGCCGCGCTCGTGCGACCGGTAATCTCGGTGCGGAACAGGCGCAAGATCAGGCGGACCACCTGCTGGATGGCGCGCGACACCGGCGACAAGGCCGCCACCAGCGGCCGCAGCCACGGCGCCACCGCCAGCGCCATGCGGTCGGCGTTGGCGATGGCGTAGGTCTTGGGCATGACCTCGGCGAAGATCAGCACCAACAGGGTCATGGCCACTGTCGCGTAGGCGACACCGGCGTCGCCGAACCAGCCGATAAGCAGGCTGGTTGCCAGTGCCGAGGCGAGGATGTTAACCAGGTTGTTGCCCAACAGCACGGTGCCGATCAACCGCTCCTGCTGCTCGCGCAGTCGGTTGACCATGCGCGCACGCTGGCTGCCGCTCTTTTCCAAGTGGTGCATGCGCGGCCGCGAGGCCGCGGTCAGCGCCGTCTCCGAGCCGGAGAAGAAGGCCGACAGCACGAGCAGGAATGCGATTGCGATGGGGATGAGGAGACTCTGATTGATCATGGCTGGCGTCTGCTCAGATGTGGGTTCGTCAGGCCGCGGCGAGGAGCGCCTCGATCGCCTCTGGCGGTGCGTCCTGGGTGAGGAAGGCGCGACCGATGCCGCGCGCGAGGACGAAGGTCGGCCGCCCGTCCTGCACTTTCTTGTCGCGAGTGATGCGCTCTAGCAGGCGCTCGCGCTGCCAGTCGTGGCCGTCGATCGGCGGCGGGCGCGTCGGCAGGCCGACCCGGTCCAGATGGGTGCGCACCCGCGCCGCGTCCTCGGCCGGGCACAGGCCGAGCCGCTGGGAAAGATCGAAGGCGAGGCACAGGCCGACCGCCACCGCCTCGCCATGCAGGAGCGCCTCCGAATACCCCGTCTCCGCTTCCAGCGCGTGGGCGAAGGTGTGGCCCAGATTGAGCAGCGCCCGGCGGCCCGCCTCGTGCTCGTCGTCGGCGACGATGTCGGCCTTGGCCCGACAGCAGCGGGCGACGGCGTGGGTACGCGCCGCCCTGTCGCCGTCGATCAGGGACGGCCCGTGCGCCTCCAGCCAGGCGAAGAACTTGGCGTCGGCGATGAGACCGTATTTGACCACCTCGGCGTAACCGGCCAGGAGTTGGCGCCGAGAGAGGGTGTCGAGGGTGTCCATGTCGGCCAGCACCAGGCGCGGCTGGTGAAAGCTGCCGACCAGGTTCTTGCCGTGGCCGGTGTTGATGCCGGTCTTGCCGCCGATCGCGCTGTCGACCTGGGCCAGGAGCGTCGTCGGCACCTGGATGCAATCGACGCCGCGCAGCAGGATCGCGGCGGCGAATCCGGCGAGGTCTCCGACGACGCCGCCGCCCAGCGCCACCAGCGCCGTCGAGCGCTCGATCCCGCGCTCGAGGATGTCCTCGGCCAGCCGTTCCAGTTGGGCGAAGGACTTGGTCGCTTCGCCGGCGGGCACAGTCACCGCCTCGGCAGCGATGCCTTCGACGGCCAGGGACGCCTTGAGCGCCGGCAGGTAGAGCGGCGCCACGTTGGCGTCGCTGACCACGACCACCTGCGGCCGGCGCAGGACCGCGCCCAGGCGCTTGCCCGCCTCGGCCAGGAGCCCGGCGCCGACGACGATGTCGTAGCCGCGCGCCCCAAGCTCCATGCGCACGACGGCCGTCATTGCGCCGCCTCGCGGCCGGAAAAGCGGCGCTCCAGAGCCGCCAGCACATTGTCGACGGTGTCCTCCGGCGGGCCGTCGACGCTGTCGACGACGATGTCGGCCTG
>JAZFQY010000242.1:0-2201 GCA_036445355.1 Alphaproteobacteria bacterium | reverse complement strand
ACCTCGTCCCATTGCTCGCGGCTCATGCCGGGCATGGGCGCGTCGGCATGGATGCCCGCATTGTTAACGAGTACTTGCACCGCTTCATGGGCGCACAGTGCCTCCAGGTACTGACGCGCGCGCTGGGCGTCCGTGACGTCGAATACGGCCACCTCGGCGCTGCCGCCGCCAGCACGGATCTCCGCCGCCAGATCCTCGGCGCGTTGCGCGTTCCGATTGGCATGCACGATGACCTCGAGTCCATCGACGGCCAGGCGCCGGCAGATGGCGGAGCCGATCCCACCGCTGGCGCCGGTCACCAGAGCACGCGTCACGACGTTTCGCCCGCGGGCGGCACGATGGTCAGGCGCCCCCTGGCGAGTTCCCGCCCGTCGGCGCTTACATGGAAGCGGTACAATGTGCTGTTTCCCATGACGAGCAAGCGCTCGGCATCGACGTGGAGATCGGCCTGTATATCGTCCAGTCTGGTCACGTGCAGATCGAATTCCCGTGCGGCGGCCAGATACTTCGCCGGCGCCGGCGAGGCGCCGGCGCCAGCTACGAGTCCGCCGTGCACCGCCGTGGCCTGGGCCGCGTACTCGAGCAGGTGTACGGCCGGCAGAAACCCGTCTCGACGCAGCGGATGGTCCGGTCGCCTATGGCTGGCGCTGCGGCAAATTACACGCGCCTCGTTCCACGACACGACCTGGTCCAGCAGACACATGCTGCCGGCGTGGGGAACGAGCGACGCCAGCGCCTGCCCGGGCGTCATCCCGTCTCCACGTCCACGGCCAGCTGCAGACCGTTTACATGAGGAAGAATCACGCGGCCCGAGGCACCGGTGGCCAGCACCTTGAGCAGTGGAAGCCCACAGGCCGCCGGATTGCTCACCCGAAGCCGCTCGAGCTCGGCGCAATTCATGCCCTGCACGGGCTGCCGGCTCACCGTCGCTATATGCAGGCGGGTGGAGCGCGGCGTGGCATCGGTGCTCAACACCATGGCGAGCGCGAATGGTGCGAATGCGCCTACCGATGCGGCCAGGGGATCGGGCGCCGGGTAATCATAGGCCACCAGCAGCACCGGCCGCGCCTCCACCTGCAGCTGGGCGACGGCCTCCATCAAGCCGGCGACGAAGCTCGCATGATAGGCGCACACGGTGGTCGAGGGCATTGGCGAGTGCGCCGCGATGGCCCAGTAGCCGGCCGCGGCATTGTGCACGGAATTATGGAACTGGGTGGGCGACACCGGTCGCTCGGGCTCGGTGAGCGCGACACAAATCCTGTTGATTATCTCGGTGTCGCCGTGGCAGGTCGCGAACACCGAGCACACGCTGTCGATGTCGAGACTGGACTGCGCCATGGCCTCTTCGGCAACCTGCAACGCCAGCTGCGCAGTCATCGAGACCCGCCGCCGCTCGTTGGCGGGCAGCAACCGTGACGTGAACCGCGGACTCTCTCCGGTCCGGTAGGCGCTCTCATCGGCGAGCACCTCGAGACTGTCTTGCCAACTGGCCATGCCCGGTCCGGCAAGTCCCACTGCGTCAACGTGGACGGACTTCATGACACGGCTCCGAGCACCAGGCTGCAGTTGCTGCCGCCGAATCCAAAGGAGTTGCTCAACACACACTTCACGGGCGCGGTGCGATTCCGGAGTAGAACACCGGCGGACAATGCCGGGTCCAGGCGCTCGCTGTTCAAGGTGCCGGGAATGAAACCGCGCTCGATGCTGCCCAGCGCAAACAGTATCTCGGTGATTCCCGCCGCCCCCAGAGTGTGGCCGGTCCAGCCCTTGGTCGCGCTGCACGGCGTGCCGCCACCGAAGACCTTCATGACCGCCCGGTCCTCGGACGCGTCGTTGGCCCGGGTACCGGTCCCGTGCAGATTGATGTAATCGATGGCATCTGCCGTGACCCCGGCCATGGCAAGCGCAGACTTCATGGCCGCCGCGGCGCCCGCACCTTCGGGGTGTGGCGAGGACATGTGGTAGGCGTCGCTACTTTCCCCGTAACCGAGCAACGCGACCCCCGCCACGCCGCCGTCGTTCTTCTCGAGCAACGCAAATCCCGCCCCTTCGCCGATGTTCATTCCGCTGCGCTCGGTGTCCCACGGCCGGCACGGCCGATCGGAGACGAGCCCCAGGGAGCTGAAGCCGTAGAGCGTGGAAAAGCACAGGGAGTCGACGCCGCCAACCACGGCGGCATCACACAAGCCGGCCTTGATATG
>JAZFQY010000241.1:0-3724 GCA_036445355.1 Alphaproteobacteria bacterium | reverse complement strand
CTCGCGATACTGCTCCGGCGTCAGGCCGTAGGCCGTTTTCAGGTGCCGCTTCAGCATCTTCAGTTTCTTGCCGTCTTCCAGGCAGATAATGAAGTTGGGCGTCACCGATTTCCGAATCGGCACCGCCGGCGCCGGCCGTTCCTCCCCGGCCTGCCCGGTCCCTGCCTGAACGAGCGACTTGTGCACTTGCGCGATCAACTCGGATAGCTCGCCCACCGGCACCGTGTTGAACGACACATGAGCCGCGACAATATCGGTCGTCAGACGGAGCAGATCCCCAGAATTTGTTGCCGTTGTCATAGACGTTTACCTCACCCTTCGAGAATTGTTGTGCTATTAAATAAGCTTTCCGCCATCAGATCAACAACGGGACTGCAAATATATCTGCGAATTTCTTGAGGCCGCATTAAGTCTGCCAGATAATATGCTGATTTATCTTTGTTTTTACATTCAAATACGTTTTAACCGCCGGGCAAGAATAATTCCATCGACCCGCGCACCGCCGGCGCGCCAGCAGTAGGCCGGAAGCCAGTAGGCCGGAAGCTGGCCGACTTGCGCGAGGCCGCTGCCGGCTTAAAGACGCCGCACCGCCGTATTGTCGGCACCGGCGGCGAGCCGCTGGCCAGCGCAGCGACGCCCGGTTGGGCGAGCGGGCGGGTGAACTATCGTGCGCTCCAGGGCCGGTCGTCCACATTGACGAAGGCGCGCGCGCGCAGTGCCGCAAATTCTGCCACCGTCTGCCCTGCGCCCGCGCTCACGGCGGCCGCAGCCGGCCCCGGTCGGGGGCCAGGGTGACGCTCGGCGGACGCAGATAGAGCGGCCGCGGCGGCGGCTGGCGGAGCGTATTTTCATCGGCGGCGATGCGCGCGGCGGCGATCGCGGCGACGACGGCGGCGTCGGGAAAGTCCTGCCGCGGCCCCCCGACACGCACGGCGTCCGCCCCGTCGCCGAGGCAGGCGAGGAGCCGCCCGGCGCCGTCGCCGGCGACCGCAATGGGACCGGCGGGCAGTGTCGCAGCCTCGGGCGCCACGGCCATGGGCTCGCCCAACGGTTTGAGGTCGGCAGCGAAGGCCTGTAAGTAAATGTCCGCGCGCTTGGTCTCGAGCGCGACCACCAGCGCGCGCCCGGCAAGGCCCCGCCTGCCGGCCGTGTCGTGCACGGCGCGCGCGACGGCTTCGAGGGTGGTGACGCCGACGAGCGGCAGCCCTCCGGCCAGGGCAAGCCCGCGCGCCGCAGCAAGCCCGATGCGCACGCCGGTATAGGCGCCGGGCCCGACTGTGACCGCCAACGCATCGAGGGCACCAAACGCGACGCCGGCGTCGGCCATCGCGCCCTGCACCATGGGCATCAGGGCCTCGGACTGTCCGCGCTGCATGGCCTCGAAACGATGCGCGATCAGCGCACCGTCCGCCCACACGGCGACCGAGCACGCCGCCGTCGCGGAGTCGAGCGCAAGCAGGTTCACCGTTGCCCTTCCCTTCGGTCACCACGGCCGCGGCGCGACCGGTGCAAGTTATGGCCCGCACGTACCGACGGCTGCAAGAACGGGCCGCTTGCGCCTGCGGGCTTGCTGGCCTTCGGGGCGTATGGCTAATATGCCCCAAACCAAAATCGAGCGAGCGGGGGGTTGGAACCGTGACCGGGGCAGCGTGCATCGAGGCGGCGCGCGCGCCACTCAGCGCCTGGTGGCGCCGGCGTGCCGCGGCCGCCGCTCTGGCTCTGGTTGCATTCGTGCCGGCTGCCGATGCGGCGGACTCGGCCTCGATCCTCGTCTACCACCGCTTCGGCGTCGCCGACTTCGCGGCCACCAACATCCGCCTCGACCAGTTCGAGGGACATCTGGAGACCCTGCGTGAGGGCGGCTACACGGTGCTGCCCGTGGCCGAGATCGTGGCCGCCGTGCGCAAGGGTCGGGCGCTGCCCGAGCGCACCGTTGGCATCACCATCGACGGCGCCTACCTGTCGGCCTACACCGAGGCCTGGCCGCGGCTGCGGCGGGCCGGCTTCCCCTTCACCCTGTTCGTCTCCACCGGCGCCGTCGAGCGCGGCTATGACGGTCAAATGAGCTGGGAACAGATCCGCGAGATGCAGGCGTCCGGCGTCGAGATCGGCCACCAGACGGCGAGCCGCCTGCACATGGCGGCGAACAGCGCGGTGCGCAACCGGCAGGACATCGCCCGCGCCAACGAACATTTCACTGCCGCGCTGGGCGCCGCGCCGCGGCTCTTCGCCTACCCCTTCGGCGAGGCCAGCGCCGAGGTGCAGGACGTGGTGCGTGCGGCCGGCTTCGACGCCGCCTTCGGGCAGCACTCTGGGGTCGTGCACGGCACGTCGGACCCGTTCTATCTGCCGCGCTTCGCCCTCAACGAGCAGTATGGCGACCCGGCGCGCTTCCGCCTGGTGAGCGGCGCCCAGGCCATCCCTGTGAGCGACCTCACCCCGGCGGATCCGACCCTGGCGCGCAATCCGCCGCTGTTCGGATTCACCGTCGGCGGCGGTATCGAAGATCTGTCGCGCCTCGCCTGCTATGCCTCGGGCCAGGGCAAGGTCACCGTCGAGCGCCTGGGCCCGCGCATCGAGGTGCGCATGGCCGAGCCCTTCCCGGCCGGGCGCGCGCGCATCAACTGCACCATGCCGGCAGCCGACGGCCGCTGGCGCTGGCTGGGGATGCAGTACTACGTGCCCAAGGGCTGAGGGGACGGCGGGTTGCCGCCGCTCCGCGCGGCGCTAGATCGAGCGCACTTCCACCACTTCCGGGATGTAGTGCCGGAGCATGTTCTCGATGCCCATCTTCAGGGTGGCGGTAGAGCTGGGGCAGCCCGAGCACGCCCCCTGCATTTGCAAGTACACGATCCCCTGCTTGAAGCCGTGGAAGATGATGTCGCCGCCGTCCTGGGCCACCGCCGGGCGCACCCGGGTGTCCAGGAGCTCCATGATCTGGCCGACAATCTCCTCGTCGCCCTCCTCGGCGGCGGGCGCCAGGGGCGCCTCCTCGGCTGCCTCGGCGAGGACCGGTTCGCCGGACATGAAGTGCTCCATGATGGCGCCCAGGACCGTGGGCTTGAGCAGGTGCCACTCGCTCGCGTCCGACTTGGTGACCGAGACGAAGTCGGATCCCAGAAAGACCCTAGCCACGCCGTCGACGGCGAACAGGCTCATCGCCAGGGGCGAGGGCCCGGCCGCCTCGGCATCGGGGAAGTCGGCGGTGCCCGCCGCCATGACCTCGCGCCCCGGCAGGAACTTGAGGGTCGCCGGATTGGGCGTCTGCTCGGTCTGAATAAACATGAATCGCGCTCTCCTCGCTGCGAGGCACCGATATCGGGCGCCCGGGCTCATTGCCTCGCCTTCTGACATGGGCCGGTCGCGCGGCCGGGTCAAGCCTGTCCATATTAGGCTGGCAGGGGCGCCTTGCCAAACCTAACTATTGCCTTACGGCGGGACCACAATCGGGAGGATACACCATGCCCGACGACCAAATATTGCCGGCGGAGGCCGCCCAGGTCGCCAGTACGGCCCTGCCGGTCGTCCAGCAGACTTGCAGCGTCCATAGCTGGCTGGAGCTGGCCGGCCGGAATTCGGCGGACATCGCCGGCCTGTTGGCGGAGTTGGCGCCGCTGTTGCGGTGTGGCGGGGTGCCCGTCGAGCGCGTGACCATCATGCTCAGGACCCTGCACCCCCGGATCGCGGCCCAGGCCTATATCTGGCGCGGGCCCGAGGAGGGGGT
>JAZFQY010000240.1:0-16712 GCA_036445355.1 Alphaproteobacteria bacterium | reverse complement strand
CCTTCCTGGAGCGCGACCGCGCCGCAATTGCGAGCCTCAGGCGCAATCTCGCCGACCTCGACGAGGAGGAGCGCGCAAGCGTGCTGAGCGCCGACGCCACCCAGCCGCCGCCGGCGGCGCCGGGGGCGGCGGTCGCCATTGCCTTTCTCGACCCGCCCTATCGCTCGGGGCTCGCCGGCCCGGCGCTTGCCGCCCTCGCCGCGCGCGGCTGGCTCGCCCCCGGCGCGCTGCTGGCGGTCGAGACCGCGGCGCGCGAGGCCTTCACGCCGCCCGCGGGATTCGAGATCGTCGATGAGCGCCGCTACGGCGACACGCGGATCATGTTCCTGCGTTGGTCGCCCTGAGACGATTCACCACCAGGGCACCAAGACACAAACGAGTTCAGTAGGCTCTCGGTGCCTTCGTGCCTTGGTGGTTGAGAACCGTATTCAGCGTCTTCCGAACAGGCGCTCGATGTCGCCGAGCTTGAGCTCCACGTAGGTCGGTCGGCCGTGACTGCACTGGCCCGCGTGCGGCGTCGCCTCCATCTGACGCAGCAGCGCGTTCATCTCCGTGATGTCGAGCCGGCGCCCGGCGCGCACCGAGCCGTGGCAGGCCATGGTGCCGCACACCGCCTCGAGGCGCTCCTTCAGGCTCAGCGCCTGGTCGAAGGTGGCGAGCTCGTCGGCGAGGTCGCGCACCAGCCCCTGCACGTCGGCCTGGCCGAGCAGCGCCGGCACCTCGCGCACCATGACGGCGCCCGGGCCGAAGGGTTCCAGCGTGAGGCCCAGCTCGGCCAGCTCCTGGGCGCGCTCGGCGAGGCGCCCGGCGCCGTCCTCGCCCAGCTCCACCACTTCCGGCAGCAGCAGCCCCTGGCGCGCGACGCCGCCATTCTCGAGCGCCGATTTCATGCGCTCATAGACCAGGCGCTCGTGCGCGGCGTGCTGGTCGACGATGACAATGCCGTCGCCGGTCTGGGCGACGATATAAGTCTCGTGCAGCTGCGCCCGCGCCGCACCCAGGGGATAGTCGGCCTCGGCCGGTAATTCCGTCACTTCGCGCGCCGAAGGCGGGGCATCGAAGCCGGGAAGCGGCCCGTCGGCGTCGGGCGGCGCCTGGTAGCGCGCCGCCGCCTCGGCGAGGCCGTGGGGCACGCCGCCACCGTAGGAATGGGTGTGAGCATAGGCCGGTGCGCCCGGCCGCATGGCGCCCAGGGCCGCGGCGGAGACGGTGGTCGCGGCGCGGTGGCCGGCCACGGCCAGGGCGTGCTTCAACGCCCCGACGATGAGTCCGCGCACCAGCCCGGCGTCGCGGAAGCGGACCTCAGTCTTCGCCGGATGCACGTTGACGTCGACACGCTCGGGCGCGACCTCGAGGAACAGGGCCACCATCGGATGGCGGTCGCGGGCGAGCAGGTCGTGATAGGCGCCGCGCACGGCGCCGGCAAGCAACCGGTCGCGCACCGGCCGGCCATTGACGAACAGGTATTGGTGGCGGGCGACGCCGCGGCTCTGAGTCGGCAGGCCGGCATAGCCGTTCAGCTTCACCCCGTCGCGCTCGGCCTCGATTGCGAGCGCATTGTCGGCGAACTCGCGCCCCATGACCGCGCCCAGGCGCGCCAGCCGCGCGTGCAGGAGCTCGCCCTGGGCCGCCGCCAGCCGCACCTTGGCCGCACCACCCGCGGTCAAACTGAACTCGATGCCGGGATGGGCCATGGCCAGGCGCTCGACCGCGTCGACCGCGTGGCCGAGTTCGCTGCGCGTCGTCTTTAGGAACTTGAGCCGCGCCGGCGTCGCGAAAAAGAGGTCACGCACCTCCACCCGCGTGCCCGGCGGGTGCGCCGCCGGCTCGGGACGCGAGACCCGCCCGCCCTCGACGGCGATGCACCAGGCGTCGTCGGCCCCCGTCGGCCGACTGGTGATGGTCATGCGGCCGACGGCGCCAATGGCAGGCAGCGCCTCTCCGCGGAAGCCGAGGCTAGCGATGCGCAAGAGATCGTCCTCGGGCAGCTTCGAGGTGGCGTGGCGTTCCACCGCCAGGGCAAGGGCGTCGCGGTCCATGCCGCCGCCGTCGTCGGTGACCGCGATCAGGCTGCGGCCGCCGTCTTCCATCACCACTTCAATGCGCTTGGCGCCGGCGTCGATGGCGTTCTCCACTAGCTCCTTCACCGCCGAGGCGGGGCGTTCCACCACCTCGCCAGCGGCGATGCGGTTGACCAAGGATTCAGGCAGACGGCGGATCGTCATGGTCTCCCCCTAGATTTTCATTGCGGCCAAATAATCGCGCGCCAGGCGCTTGCTCTCCTCCACCGCCGGCTGGTCGAAGGCGTCCACGCCCATCAGGCGCGCGGCGATGATGGTCTCGAGCATAAAGTGCATCATCAGCGCCCCCATCGCCGCCTCGTCCAGGCGCGGGACCCGCATCACCCGCGTCGGGCGTCCATGGCGAATGAGCGTGTCCGCCGTCGCCCGCTGCTCGGCGTCCAGCAGGTCGCCCATGCGGCGGCCGGCAAGATAGCCCAACCCCGTCGCGCCGGCGAGCTCCGGCGGAACCTCGGCGCCGCCGCCGGCGACGTCGCCCATGAGCAGGGTGAACATCTTGTCGGGCGGACCGTCGAGGTAGAGCTGCAACTGGCTGTGCTGGTCGACCGTGCCCAGGGCGCGGATGGGGGTGGTACCCTGGCCGCCCTTGCCCAGGCTCTCCGCCCACAGCTGGCGATACCAGAGGCCGAACGCGGCCAGCCGGTCGCGGTAGGGCATCAGCACCGTCGTGGTGATGCCCCGGTGGCGCTGCAGGGCAACGGCGAGGGCGGCGCCCGCCGCCGGCGGCGCATTCGCCGGGGCGCTCGCCTCGAGGCAGGCGCGCAAGGTCTCGGCGGCGCCGGCGCGCACTTCTTCGGCAGCGAGCCCGGCGATCATCGCCGGCAACAGCCCAACCAGGCTCAAGGCGGAAAAGCGGCCGCCGATGCCGGGGTCGTGGTCGAGCATCGGCAGCGCAAAGCGCTCGGCGAGCAGGCGCAAGGGACTGTCCCCCGGCTCGGTGATCGTGACGACATGGCGCGCCAGCCCGTCCTCGCCCACCGCCGCCACCATGTTGGGCACCAGAGTGAGAAACTGGGTCAGGGTCTCCGCCGTGCTGCCCGACTTGGAGATCACCAACAGACCAGTTCGCCGCCAGTCGAGGAACCGATCCAGTTCGGCGAAGGTGTCGGGGTCGATATTGTCGAGGAAGACCATCCGCGGAGTGCCGGACGGCGGGCCGAAGCCGATATCCGCGAGGGAGACCAGTGTCTGCCCGCCGAGGCTTGAGCCGCCGGTGCCGAGTACAATCACATTCTCGAAGCGTTCGCGGAAGCCGCTTGAGATGTCCTGCAGCGCCGGCAGATCGTCCTGGCGCTCGGGCAGGGCGAGTAGTGGTAGACTGCTGGTGGCGTGCTGGTCGCGGAGCCAGGCGAGTGCCTCGCCACAGCCCGCCAGGACCGGCGCATAGTCGCGCTCCGCCAACCCATGCTCGCCGATAGCGGCGGCGAAGCAGCCGGCGATCTCTTGCCGGTAGTGCATGCGACCCCATGGCCGGCGACTCGCTGCCGCCCATTTCGAGTGTGGGTCAGCCGACTGGCGCGCGCAAGGCGCGCCCGGCCTTAGTTGATGACGCGGGTCACCTCGACGCCCTCGGGCCGGCCGACGATGACCACGCTCAGCTTATCGGGGTCGAGCAGCCGGCGCGCGACCCGGCGCACGCCGTCCAGGGTCACAGCCTCGATAAAGGAATTTCGCCGGTCGAGATAATCGATGCCCAGATCCTCGAGCTGGATGGCCACCAGGATGCGGGCGATGGAGCGGGTGCTACTGAGGCGCAAGGGATAGGACCCGGTGACGTAGGTCTTGGCATCGGCCAGTTCCTGCTCGCTCACGTCGCCGTCGCGCATGCGCGCCCACTCGGAGCGAATAACGTCGAGGGATTCGCCGACCCGCTCGTTGGCGGTGCCGACCGAACCGACGACCATGCCGGCGTGATCCCAGAGGCTCAAATAGGCGCCGATCGAATAGGCCAGGCCGCGCTCCTCACGCACCTTTTGATACAGGCGCGAGGAGAATCCGCCGCCGCCGAGAATGTAATTCACGATGTAGGCGGTGTAGTAGTCCGGATCGTCGCGCTTCAGGCCCTTGTGCCCGAACGTGATCGTGGACTGGGGCACGTCGCGCTCGACGACGATCACCTCCGCCTTGGTCTCGATCTCGGCCTCCGGGATCGAGAATGGCTGCGAGGTCGCCGGCAGTGTGCCGAAGGTGGCGTCGAGCAGAGTCGCCAATTCGTCGGCAGTGATGTCGCCGACTACGCCCAGCATCAAATTGTCGCGGGCGAAGCGCTGGTCGGCGAAGTTGCGCAGGTCGTCGATGGTGATCGCCGCAACTGTTTCCGCGGTGCCGCGCCGCGGCATGGCGTAGGGGTGATCGCCGAAGATGTTGGTCCAGAACACCCGGCCGACGAGGTAGTCGGGATCGTTGGCGCGCCGGGCGATGATGGTCTGGATCTGGCTGCGGATGCGCTCCACGGGTTCGGTGTCGAAGCGCGGCTCGCCGAGGGCCAGGCGCAGGAGCTCGAACGCCTGATCGCGATTGCGGGTCAGCGTGCGCAGGCCGCCGCGGAAGGTGTCCTTGTAACCGTCGAAGGAAAGGGAAATGGACAGGTCGGCCAGCCGCTGCTGAAAGGCCTGGGAGTCGAGCTCGCCGGCACCCTCGTCGAGGAGGCTCGAGACCATCTCCGCCAGCCCGGCCTTGTCGCGCGGATCGAGGGCACTGCCGCCACGGAAGGCCAGACTCACGGCGATGATGGGGATCGAGTGGTCCTGCACCAGCCAGGCCTCCACGCCGCCCGGGCTGGTTACGCGCTCGACCGTGACCGCCAGCGCCGGGGCCGCGCCAAGGACGAGGCCCAGGACGAGGACGGCGGCGACGGCCGCGCCGCGCAGTGTCGTCGTCAGCCAGGTCATCAGCCGGCTCCCTTGTCATCGTCCTCGGCCGGCAGCAATACGCCGGTCGTGGATGAATTGTCGTGAAACACCGCGCGCGCGGCGGCGTTGACCTGCCCGACGGTGACCGCGCCGATGCGATCCGGCCACGCCTCCACGTCCTCCACCGTGCGCCCGGTGGAAAGCGCCGAGCCGAAGACCCGCGCGCCCGCCTGCAGACTGTCGCGGGCGAAGATGGCGCCGTCGATCATCCGCATCTTGGCCCGCTCGACCTCGTCGGCGGTGACGCCGTCGGCAAGCAGGCGCTCGATCTCGGCCTCCATTGCCGCCTCGATGTCCTCGACGGCGTTTCCGGGACGTGGCGAGAACCAGACGCCGAAGGTCGTGAGATCGAGGTTGCCGGGCGAGTACCAGGCACCGGCGGAGGCGGCGATGCCCTGCTCCACTGCCAAGGCCCTATAGAGGCGGCTGGTCGAGCCGCTGCCCAGGAGCTCGGACAGCACCTCGAGCGCGTAGGCGTGCTGGCGCTCGCCCGAAGCATAGCTGGGCGCGATATAGCGCCGGGTCCAACTCGGCTGGTTGACGCGCTTGTCGCGCAGAACCACCCGCCGCGGCGCGTGCTGCTTGGGTTCCGCGGGGCGCACCCGGTCCGGCACCGCCCGCCTGGCGATCTTGCCGTAGGTCTCTTCCGCCATGCGGCGCACTTCGGCCGGATCGACGTCGCCGGCGACCACCAATATCGCGTTATTAGGCGCGTACCAGCGGCGATAGAAGTCGATCGCGTTCTCGGTGGTGAGCGAGCGGATCTCGTGCTCGTAGCCGACGATTGGAATGCGATAGGGATGGTTCGACCAGGTGGCGGCGCGTACCTGCTCCGACAACAGGCCGCTGGGGTCCTTTTCGATGCGCTCGAAGCGCTCCTCCACCACCACCTGCCGCTCCGGGTCGACCACCTCGTCGGTGAGCACCAGATTGGCCATGCGGTCGGATTCCAACTCCATCATCAGGCCGAGGCGGTCGGCGGAGATGCTCTGCCAGTAGCCGGTGTAGTCTCGGCCCGTGAATGCGTTCTCGCGACCGCCATTCTTCGCCACCATGTTGGAGAACTCCCGCGGCGCCCGCGACTTGGTGCCCTTGAACATGAGGTGCTCGAGGAAATGGGCGAGGCCCGACTTGCCCGGCGGCACGTCCGAACCGCCGACCTTGTACCAGATCATGTGGGTGGCGATGGGCGCGCGGTGGTTTTCGATCACCACCACCTGCAGACCGTTGTCGAGGGTAAAGGTGGTCGGGTCGAACACCTTCGCGTCCGCCGGCGGCGGGGCCAGCAACGCAAAGAGCAGCGCCAGGCCGAAGGCCGGGCGCCGGAGCAATGCGGAGATCACAGGCATGTCGCCTCCTCTGCCGGATATCTCATGGCGCGGAACACCCTGCATATGGCGGGCGGCGGCGCCAAGGCAAGCGCCGCGGCGCCGTGGAAGGCTCACGTTTCGGCGACCCGCCCGGCGGCATCGGCGCGGCGGCGGCGGACCGAACGGACCCCACTACCCATAATTACAGACGGATGGTTACTAAAAGTTGATCAGCCCCTCCAGGAGGCCGCGGCGCTTGCGCGTGATGGACGGTGTCTTGCCCTCTGTCACCGGTTGGCCCAGGGCCTGGTTCTCACGCAGGCGCTTGGCCTCGGCTTCGGCGTCGACGATGGTGCCGGCCAGCGCCGGTTCGCGCCAGTTCAGGATTCGGTCGAGGAAGGTCTCGTCGGCGTTGACCATGGCCGCACCTTCCCGGTCGACAATCTCGCGAATATTCGCCTGCGCCGCGTCGGCACCGGCGCGGGCGAGAAGCAACGCCTCGCCCGGCGTCATCACCCCGACCGGCGCCACAGGCACCGCCAGGGGCGCGTTGACATCGAGGCGTAGGCCCCCGCCCCGGCCATCCTTGTCATCGAGCCCGAACACCGTCTGCCGCGCCACCTCGACCGGGGCGATCTCGTTCGGCCGCGCCGTGCCCGGCCGCGGCGGACGCAGCTTGAAGTTCGGCGGCAGGCTGAGCGGCGCCCGGCTGACTACCACGAACTCGTCCGGTGGCGAATTTTCGAGGCCGAAGGCGCGGCGCGTGTTCTCGCAGCCGCCGAGCGCCACGGCCGCTGCCATCACCGCCACCAGGAGCGTTGGGCGACACCGGCCAATCATCGGCTTCTTCCTCCCCTATTGCCCCTATTCTATTGACTGGCGGCCACTAAACAAGCCGTCTATGACAAGCACTGCGACGCCGGCGACGATGGCCGAATCGGCCAAATTGAAGGCCGGCCAGTGATAGCCGGCGGCATGCAGGTCGAGGAAATCGAGCACGGCGCCGAAGCGCACCCGGTCGACGGCATTGCCCACCGCGCCGCCGACGATGAGCCCGACCGCCAGGATCGGCCACGGCCCCGGCGCCCGGCGCAGCCAAACCAAGAGCCCGGCGACGATCGCCGCCGCCAGGGCGACCAGCAGCCACGGGCCGATCTCGGAGTCCTGGTCGAGAAGGCCGAAGCTGACGCCGCGATTCCACACCAGGACGAGATTGAAGAACGACGTCACCTCGATCACACGCTGGAGCTGCATGACCTCGGCCAAGATCCACCATTTGCTCGCCTGGTCGAGGACCAGAACAAGGACCGCGAGCGCCAGCGCCGGCCAGGCCATGGGCGCTATTCGTCCGCCCGGCTGGACACCGCGTCGGCGCAACGCCCACACAGCCCGGGCTGGCCGTGCGCGCCGATATCGGGCAGCACCCGCCAGCAGCGCCCGCACTTCTCGCCCTCGGCAAGCCCCACCACGACGCCGATGGAGGCGACGTCGTCGAGGGTGAAAGCGCCCGCCGGGATCTCCTTTTCGAAACAGCTGGCGGCGGAGGTGATGGCGATCCCGGCCAAGTCGATGCCGTCCACGGCGGCGACGCTGTCGGCGTCGGCATAGACCGCGGGCGCCGCCTGCAGGCTGGAGCCGATGCGTTTCTCCGCCCGCTCGATCTCGATCGCCCCCGTGACCACGCGGCGCAGGCGCCGCACGCGCGCCCACTTCGCCGCCAGATTATCGTCGCGCCAGTCCCCGGGCACCTCGGGGAAAGTCCTGAGATGAACGCTCTCCACCGCGCCGTCGCCGCGCGCCAGCCATGCCTCCTCGGCCGTGAAGCAGATGATCGGCGCCAGCCAAGCGCTCAGGCAGTCGAACAGGATATCCAGCACCGTGCGGCAGGCGCGGCGGCGCGGGTCGTCGCGCGCGTCGCAATAGAGGCTGTCCTTGCGCACGTCGAAATAGAAGGCCGACAGCTCGACGGCGCAGAAACTATGCAGCGCCGTCCACACGGCGTGGAATTCATAAGCGTCGATGGAGCGCCGCATCAGGCGGTCGAGCTCCCACAACCGGTGCAGGACCCAGCGTTCCAGCTCCGGCATCGACGCCGCCGGCACCCGTTCGGCGGCGTCGAAGCCCGCCAGGTTGCCGAGCAGAAAGCGCAGGGTGTTGCGGATGCGGCGGTAGAGGTCGGCCTGGTGCTTGAGCAGATCGGGGCCGATGCGCAAATCCTCCGAATAGTCGGAGCCGACGACCCAGATGCGCAAGATGTCGGCGCCGTGGCGCTGTATCACGTCATCGGGCGCCGTAATGTTGCCCAGGGACTTGGCCATCTTGCGCCCGTGCTCGTCCATGACGAAGCCGTGGGTGAGCACGGCCTCGTAAGGCGCCGAGCCGCGCGTGCCGCAGCTCTCCAGGAGCGAGGAGTGGAACCAGCCGCGGTGCTGGTCGGTGCCCTCCAGATAGAGCGAGGCCGGCCAACCCAGTTCCGGCCGGTCCTCGAGCACGAAGGAGTGGGTCGAGCCGGACTCGAACCAGACATCGACGATGTCGGTGACCTGCTCATAGTCCTCGGGCCGGTAGTCGTTGCCGAGGAAGCGCGCCGGCGGCGAGGAGAACCAGGCATCGCCGCCCTCGGTCTCGAACACCTCGGCGACACGGTCGTAGACGGCCTGATCGCGCAGGAGCTCGCCGGTCTCCCTGTCGACGAAGACGGCGATCGGCACGCCCCAGGCGCGCTGGCGCGAGATGCACCAGTCGGGCCGGCTCTCGATCATGGTGTGGAGGCGAGTCTTGCCGCCTTCGGGCACGAAGCGGGTCGCCTCGATGGCGGCGAGGGCCTTGTCGCGCAGGCCGTTGGCCGCCATCGAAATGAACCACTGCGAGGTGGCGCGGAAGATGAGCGGCGCCTTGGAGCGCCAGGAATGGGGATAGGAGTGGCGCAGCTTGCCCCTTGCGAGCAGCGCGCCAGCCTCGTCCATAGCTGCCATGACGGCGTCGTTGGCGTCGCCGGCCTTGCCATCTGGGGTCAGCACCCGCGTGCCGGCGAACAGGGGCACGTCATCGTGGAAGCTGCCGTCTTCCGCGACCGTCGCCGGCACCGCCAGCCCATTTGCCTGGCCGAGCTCGAAGTCGTCGGCGCCGTGGCCGGGAGCGATGTGCACGACACCGGTTCCCTCCTCAGCGCTGACGAAGTCGGCGGCGAGCATGGGCACGTCGAAGTCGTAGCCGCGGCCGGCGAGCGGGTGGCGGCAGACGGTTCCGGCCAATTGCCTGCCCGACAGTCTGGCCAGGTTCTTGGTGCCGCGGATACCCGCCGCCTCGCGGAAGGCGGGCAGCCGGTCCGCCGCAATGATGAATCGTTCGCCTTCGCGCGCCGGGCGGTCCTCTTCCACCTCCACGACCTGCTCGACGACATAGGTGAGGTCGTCGCCATAGGCCAGGGCGCGGTTGCCGGGAATGGTCCACGGCGTGGTCGTCCAGATCACCACCGCGGCGCCGTCCAGCTCCTTCGACGCCGCCCGCAATACCGGAAAGCGCACATGGATCGTGGGCGAGGTGTGGTCGTGGTACTCGACCTCGGCCTCGGCGAGCGCGGTCTTCTCCACCACCGACCACAGCACCGGCTTGACGCCGCGATATAGGCCGCCGTTCATAGCGAACTTGGCGATCTCGCGCGCGATCTGCGCCTCGGCGGCGAAGGCCATGGTGGAATAGGGATTGTCCCAGTCGCCGATCACCCCCAGGCGCCGAAACTCTTGTCGCTGGACGTCGATCCAGTGGTCGGCGAACTCGCGGCACTCGCGCCGAAACTCGACGATGGGCACGGCGTCCTTGTCCTTGCCGGCGGCGCGGTACCTCTCCTCCACCTTCCATTCGATGGGCAGGCCGTGGCAGTCCCAGCCCGGCACGTAGTTGGCGTCCTTGCCCAGCATCTGCTGGGCGCGGTTGACCACATCCTTGAGGATCTTGTTGAGGGCGTGGCCGATATGCAGGTGTCCGTTGGCGTAGGGCGGACCGTCGTGGAGGATGAACTTCTCGCGCCCGGCGGAGGCGGCGCGCAGACGCCTGAATAGGTCGATCCGGCGCCAGTAGTCCAGGATCTCGGGCTCTCGCTTCGGCAGCCCGCCGCGCATGGGGAATTCCGTTCGCGGCAGGAAGAGCGTGTCCTTGTAGTCGGCGCTCATTGCCGCTGTCTTACGCGGTGGCGCGGAAAGAAGGCTCGGTCGGAATACATGACTTGGCCTTGGCTTCGAAGATTGGCTGAACTCGGCCGCGGATCCGGCGCCCGGTCCTCAGGCGAGAACCGGGCCCGTAATTCGCACCTGCCGTATGGCATAAGCCGCCAAAGCCTTTCGCATCATGGCGCCGGAGGATAGGCGCGGCGCCGAATCCGGTCAAGCGAGGCGGCTCAGTCCTCGCCCGCCGCCAGGATCCGTCGCGCCTGTCGGCAGTCCTCGGCGATCTGCGCCTTGAGGGCGTCGAGGCCGTCGAATTTTTCCTCCGGCCGCAGATAGTCGATCAGCGCAACGCGCAAATGCTTGCCATAGAGGTCGCCGGAGAAATCGAATAGGTGCACCTCGAGCAACAGGGTCGCGCCGTCCACCGTCGGCCGCGTGCCGAGATTGGCGGCGCCGTCGCGCCATTCGGTGGCCTCGCCCTCGTCGATGCCGGCGCGCACGGCGTAGACGCCGAACTTCGGCCGCAAGAACTCACCCAGCTCCAGGTTGGCGGTGGGAAAGCCGAGGGCGTGGCCGCGCCCGTCGCCGGCCACCACCCGGCCGTCGATTTCCCAGGCCCGGCCCAGGAGCTCGGCCGCACGCGCCGGCTCGCCGCGTCGCAGGCACTCGCGGACCAGGCTCGAGGAATAGATCTCAGAGCCCGGCTCGCGCACCGGCTCGGCCACCTCGACGCCGAAGCCGTGGGTCTCGCCCTCGGCGACGAGAAACGCGGCGTTGCCCTGGCGCCGGTGACCGAAGGAGAAATCGTGGCCGACGACCAGGTGGGTGGCGGCCAGGCCGTCCACCAATATCCGGCGCACGAAGTCGGCGGCGCTCACCTTGGAGAATTCCAGGTCGAAATGGAGGTTGACCAACACCTCCACCCCCAGCACCGCCAAATGGGAAGCCTTGCTGCGAAAGGGGGTGAGGCGGAACGGCTCGGCCTCGGGCCGGAAGACGGCGCCCGGATGAGGCTCGAAGGTGACCACCACCAGCGGCGCCCGGCGCGCCTCGGCGGCGGCGCGGGTACGCGCGATGACCGCCTGGTGGCCACGATGGACGCCGTCGAAATTGCCCAGTGTGACGACGCCGCCGCGGCACGCCTCGGGCAGCCGGTCGGCGTGGCGGAAGATCTGCATGGCGGCGGTGTAGCGGCCGGCGCCGGGGCTGACAAGGGCATCGCGCACAACGGCCGCGCGCAGGCGGCTGAACCGCCCGTCGCTCACGGCGGGCGGCGGTACAGTCTAGGCGTGGACGGGTATCCTCGCCACCTCCCGCCGCAGCCGCCGTTCCGCATGCCAAAGATCAAAATTTTGCTGCATCCTGAGCCAGATGCCGGCGCCATTGCCGCAGAAATTGCCCAGGCGAACGGCCATCTCGGGCGTCACCCCGTGGGTTCCCGCCATGATTCGATGCAGGGTCTGCCGCGTCACGCGCAGCTGGCGCGCCGCCTCGCTCACCGACAACTCCAGCTCGGGCAGGACGTCGTGCTTCAGGATCTCGCCCGGATGGGTCGGCGGACGCTTCGCACGATCGGTAATCAAATGCTCATTTCTCATGCACACCTCGCGGCTCGACTCGTTGCAGCGGCCTGACGGAACGCTCTCAGGCTTCTGTTCCCTCTGCTCCCTTAGGGCGATTGGTATTTCAACCGCTGTCCGGCCGCGTCGGCACCAGCACCAGGGCCTCCCCATCGAGGACGACGCGACCGTCGACCGTGCACGCCGTCTCCATGATCGCGAAGCGCTTTTCCGGCACCAGCTTCTTGATCGTGGTGCGCGCGACGACCGTGTCGCCGGCGCGCACCGGGGCGCGGAAGTTGAGGCTCTGGCGCACATAGATGCAGCCCGGCCCCGGCAGACGGGTGCCGATCACCGTGGACACGAAGCTGGCGGTGAGACTGCCATGGGCGACCGGACCCTTGAAGATCGAGCGCCGGGCGAAGTCGTGGTTCAGGTGCAGCGGGTTGTCGTCGCCAGAGATGCCGGCGAACATGACGATGTCGGTCTCGCTCACGGTCTTGGCGTAGACCGCCGACATGCCCGTGCGGAGGTCCTCGAAGTAATATCCGTGCAGCTCGTCGAGGGCATCGCGCGGCTCGGGCGGGGTTTTCGTCTCCATCGGCTCCATCCGGCGCAGCTTTCGATCGGCTCCACTGCGCCGCACTATTGGCGCTAGAGCGGATCGTGATTGATCGAGGCCGCTTCGCGGGACCAGATCAATCGCGTGAGTCCGCTCTATATCAAATACTAAGAGCAGATTCACCGGGTCGATACATCGCCCAGGGCGATTCTCATCGACCCGGATCTGCTCTAGGTTGCGGCAGACAAGATTGCAGCCCCGGCGGGCGAGCGCGGGTCGATGGGGGTGCGCGGCGGCAGCTTCAGTACCGCCTCGAGCGCCGCCGCCAGCAGCACCGCTTCGCCGTGCAGGCGCCCCACCAGCTGCAGGCCGACCGGCCGACCGGCGCCTGTGAAGCCGCAAGGCAGTGACAGGGCCGGACAGGCTGTGAGGGTGATCACCGCGGCGATATTGAGCCAGTCGGACGGACCGGCGAAGCGGGCGGCCGCCGCGACGCAGATCTCCGCCACCTCGGCGTCCACCGGGCCGAAGCCCAGGTCGAGGTCGCCGCGCCCGACTGCCGGTTCGAGGCCCAGGGCGCGAGCCTCGCCGAGGCGGCGCGCGTGCTCGGCGACGAATGGTTCATCGGCGTGGCGCCCAGCGGCCGCCGGTTCACGTTCCGGCTGCCGGGCGAGGAGCCGCTCCGCTTCCTTCGCCAGCGCGAGCTGTTCGTGTGCTGCATGGAGGACAGGGGCTACACCCGCGAACCCGGCGCCGGGTCGGACTGATCCCTAATTCAGAAAGAAAAAAGAGTCTGACCCCATTTAACTTGTCGCCCTTTGGGAATCCCGCATCGTTCGGTTGTTCTCGAAAACGCTATGACTCCACGGAGCCCGGCGGCGCTCACTGCGTCGCGGCGGGGAGCCGGCCTCGCAGGTCGTCGTCGAGCGCGGCGGCGATAATCTCGGCCGCCCGCCGCGAGCCGTTGTCCGCGAAGTGCTGGCCGTCGTAAAGCTCGGTGTCGGTCCACGGGCCCTCGGCCGCGAGATCGATCAGCAGCGCGCCCTCGCTGCGGGCGACGAAGCGGGCGATCTGGTTGAAGTAGGCGTGCGAATTGGCGAACGATTCGGCGGTGAAGCCGCGCCGGGCGAGCTTGTCCCCGGCGAGGTAGTCGCCGCCGTCGTCGCGCGCGGGCCGCCGCAACTCGCCGTCGGTCAGCGCGACCTGGGTCATCAGCACCGGGCGGACTCGCCACGCCCTGGCGGTGGCCACGAACTGGCGGAGCGCGCTTTCGTAGTCATCCGCCCACAACTCGATCCCAGGCTGCGCCGCCTCGGGCGCGGCGACCTCCGCGGCGAGCGCCCGGCCGGTGGGAGCGCGGCCGGCGAGGCGCCTGAGCGCCCTGCGGATCGCGCGATATGTCTTCGGAATCACGAGGTCGCGCAGGCTGCGGAACGACCGCTCGAGGCTGCGCTCGCGCGTGCGCAGCTGGCGGAAGTCTGAATCGCCGTTCCAATACGTGCCGTAGCGCGACAGCACGCCGAGGTCGTTGGCGTTGTTCATGAGCACGACCACGTCGGTCCGCATGGCGAGCACCTTGCCGCTGAGGATGTGCAGCGAGTGCATCGCGTTGTTGCCCGACTTGGCGGCGTTGAAGCTGTTGACCTTGACCCCGAGCCGCTCTTCGAGGAGCCGCCCGGCGCGGTAGGGGAAGCGAAGCTCGGGCGTGACGAACATCGATTCGGTCGTCGAGCCGCCGAGGAAGACGACGGTCAGGTCGGCGTCGTCGTGCACCCGGCCGGGTTCGATGAAGCCGTTCCCGTCGACGTTGACCTCATATTCGTCGGCAACCACGCCGCCGGGGTTGAGCCGCCGGATCTCCGGCGGGGCGAACACGAACCGGGTGTCGGGCAGCCACTCCCTGAGCCGGATGTGGCGCTCGGGACGGGCGAGGCTTTCGCCCGCAGTCACCACGTCGACCGATTCCGAGAGGCGCAGGTACGTCTCGCTCGCCGCGAGCAGGCCGGCGATGGCGACCGCCAGCACGAGCGCGATGCTGAATACCGGGTGTTTCTCGAACCGCCTCATGACGATCTCTCCCTGGGGCGCGCCGCGATGTTCGGATTTCTACCCCGTCCGCGCGCGCCGTGCCAGCCGTCGCGGTGATGCGCGCGCTGCCGATTGCTGCTATCATCCGCCGGCGCGAAACAGACGGCCGCGATCGGGCCGACGGGACGGACCACCATGAGTGACGCTTACGACGCCGTCATCGTCGGTGCCGGCATCATCGGCGCCTGCGTCGCCTTCGAGCTGGCGAAGAAGGGCTACAAGACCCTGAACCTGGACAAGACGGCGGCCGCCGGCGCCGGCTCCACCGGCAATTCCTGCGCCATCATTCGGGTGCACTACTCCACCTATGACGGCGCCGCGATTGCCCATGAGAGCGTCTTCTACTGGAAGGACTGGGCCAACTATCTGGGCGTCGCCGACGAAGCGGGGCTCGCCAGGTACAGCAATGTCGGCTGCATCGTCACCAAGAACCCGCGCAATCACGAATTGCGCCATGTGTGCCGAAACCTGAGCGCCCTCGGCATTCCCTGGGAGGACTGGGACGCCGACGAGCTCGTCAAGCACGTTCCGATCTTCGATGCCCACAGGTTCTGGCCCGTGCGCCGGCTGGACGACCCCGCGTTCGGCGCGCAATCGACGGCGACGCTCGCGGGCGCCATCTTCACCCCCGACTCGGGATACGTGTCCGACCCGCAGCTATCCACCCACAACGTCATGCGCGCCGCCGAGGCGCGCGGTGCCAAGTTCCGCTTCAAATGTGAGGTGACGGAGGTGCGCCGCGCCGGCGGCCGCGTGCAGGGCGTCACCCTGAACGGCGGCGAGCGACTCGACGCGCCGGTGGTGGTCAACGTCGCCGGCCCCCACTCCTTCCTGATCAATCGCATGGCCGGGGTCGAGGCGGGCATGAACATCAAGACCCGCGCCCTGCGCCAGGAGGTGGCGCACGTGCCCTCGCCCGCCGGCTTCGACTTCGAGAAGCTCGGCTGCGTCATCTCGGACGGCGACATCGGCTGCTATATCCGGCCCGAGGTCGGCAACAATATCCTAATCGGCAGCGAGGACCCGGAGTGCGACGACCTCGAATGGGTCGACCCGGACAATTTCAGCCGCGAATTCAGCGAGCAGTGGCAGGTCCAGGTCTATCGCGTGGGGCAGCGCATCCCCAGCCTGGGCATCCCCAACCGGGCGAAGGGGGTGGTCGATTTGTATGACGTGACCGACGACTGGATCCCGATCTACGACAAGTCCGACCTCGCCGGCTTCTACATGGCCATCGGCACCAGCGGCAACCAGTACAAAAACGCGCCCGTGGTCGGCGCCATGATGGCGGCGCTCATCGACCGCTGCGAGTCCGGCCACGACCACGACGCCCAGCCGCTGCGTTTCACCCTGCCCCACACGGGGCTGACCATCGATGGCGGCTTCTATTCCCGGCGGCGCGAGATCAACCGCGAGAGCAGCTTCTCCGTCATCGGCTGAGACGGGTAACTCAGTGCACTCTCGTGCAACGCGCTGAAATAGGCACGGCCATGAAAAGTATCAAATTTCAGTCCGTTACGTTGTCGCGCCGTGTCAATTGCAGTTTCACATTGTTGCGCATAGAATGCTACCCATATGAAGTTGGGGTAGCAAATCATGCGATTCACCGACAGATCGACAGCTGCTCTCAAGCCGAAAGGTGAGCGCTACGAAGCTTGGGAAGATGGCCGTACCGGTTTCGGCATCCGCGTTTCTCTGACGGGCCGGAAAAGCTGGCTCTTCATGTATCGCTTCGACGGGCG
Organism: Alphaproteobacteria bacterium; assembly: GCA_036445355.1. Classification (GTDB taxonomy): domain Bacteria; phylum Pseudomonadota; class Alphaproteobacteria; order UBA6615; family UBA6615; genus JAZFQY01. Next base: position 292 of record JAZFQY010000240.1, on the reverse strand, counting down.
GGCCCGGCGCATGACGTTGGGGGTTTACCCGACGATGCGGTTGGTGACGGCTCGCCTCAAACACGCCGAGGCGAAAAAACTCCTATCCGAAGGCATTGACCCTGGCGCCAAGGCCATTGCAGCCCGCGAGTCCGAGCGCGAAGCCGAATCCGTCGCCGAGCTGGTGGAGGAATATCTCGAAAAGTGGGCACGCCCTCGCAAACGCAGCGCAGCCGAGGATGAGCGTATTCTCAGGAAAGACGTGTTGCCCTACTGGGGCCGACGGAAGGCTAGAGATATCCGCCGCCGTGAC
>JAZFQY010000239.1:0-2135 GCA_036445355.1 Alphaproteobacteria bacterium | reverse complement strand
GCATGAGTCTCACGGTGACGAATTCTAGCCGGTCGTCCAGTGGCACCGCGCCTGGTACTACCCGAGGGGCGGCGAGTCGATGCGGGACGCGGACACGCGCGAGGTCAGGGCGGCGCGCCAGAGCCTAGGCATCCTCGATGCCACGACCCCGGGCAAGATCGATATCCAGGGGCCGGACGCGGCCGAGTTCCTCAATCGCGTTTACACCAACGCGTGGTCGATGCTGGGTGTCGGGCGCTGCCGCTACGGCCTGATGCTGGGCGAGGACGGCATGGTCATGGATGACGGCGTGTCCACGCGCCTGGGCGACACCCACTTCCACATGACCACCACTACCGGCGCGGCGGCGGCGGTGATGTCGTGGCTCGAAGAGTGGCACCAGACCGAGTGGCCGCAATTGCGGGTCTTCTTCACCTCGGTCACCGAGCAGTGGGCGGTGATCTCTATCTGCGGCCCGAACGTGCGCCGGCTTCTGGCGGAAGTTAGCCACGACATCGACCTGGACGGCGAGGCGTTCCCGCACATGTCGGTGCGCGAGGGCCATGTCGCCGGCGTGCCGGCACGCGTTTTCCGTATCAGCTTCACCGGCGAGCTGAGCTACGAGATCAACGTCCCCGCCTCCCACGGCCTGGCGCTGTGGGAAGCGCTGATCGCCGCCGGCGAGAGCCACGCCATCACCCCCTTCGGTACCGAGGCCATGCACGTACTGCGCGCCGAGAAGGGGTTCATCATGGTTGGGCAGGAGACCGATGGCACCGTCACCCCCATCGACCTCGGCATGGATTGGATCGTGAGCAAGAAGAAGCCCGACTTCATCGGCCGCCGCTCGCTGTTCCGTTCCGACACCGCGCGCCGTGACCGCAAACAGCTCGTCGGCGTTCTCACCGAGGATCCGGAGCTGCTCCTCGATGAAGGCGTGCATCTGATCGAGACGGCGGCGCGGCCGCCGGTTCCGGCACTGGGTCACGTGACTTCGAGCTATTACAGCCCCAATGTCGGGCGCTCCATTGCCCTAGCCTTGGTCACCGGAGGCCGCGGGCGCAAGGGCGAGCGGCTCTATGCGGCGACCACACAGCGCCCGGTTCCGGTCACGTTGACCGATCCGGTGTTCTTCGATCCCGACGGGGCGCGGCTCCATGGCTGAGCGGCCGACCATGAAGCGGCGCAGCGCCCTTGCGGCGTCGGCGAGGGCCCTCCAGGCGCCCGGGAAGGCCGGCGTCCGCCTGGCCGAGATCGCGCACACTGGCAAGATCATCCTGCGCGGGGAGGCGAACGACGCTGCTTTCATGGCCGCGGCGGAAACGGCGTTGGGCATGATGCCGCCGGTACAGCCCTGCACCAGCGCCGTGGCCGGCGAATTGAGCGTCCTGTGGCTGGGGCCCAGCGAGTGGCTGGTGACGGCGCCGCCGGGGCGGGAGGCGGCGCTGGCTCCGGGACTGCGCGCCGCGCTCACGGGCACCCACCACGCCGTCGTCGATGTGAGCGAAAGCATGACCATCATCCGCGTCGCCGGGCCGCGGTCGCGGGACGCTTTGGCCAAGGGCTGTCCCCTCGACTTCCACCCGCGCGCCTTCGCGCCCGGCGCCTGCGCGCAGTCCGTCCTCGCCAATGCCAGCGTCTTCCTCCATGGAATCGACGCCGAGGGGACCTTCGAGCTCTACGTCGCCCGGAGCTACGCGGAGTACCTGTGGGCCTGGCTCGAGCACGCGGCGTTCGAATACCGGAGCTGAGCGGTGGCGGGAACCGGCCTGGCCGCGTCAAGCGACGCTGCGGCGGTCTGCGCGGGGCCGAGCGCGGCCTACGCCCCTGCTTCGACCCGCCGTCCACGCGGTGGAATGGTAGCTACCAAAGGCTTCCGGCGTTTACGGTTAGATCCTGCATGGTGAGGCCGCGGGCCTCATCGCGACAGAGAAAAAGCGCGAGAGCCCCGATCTCCGCGGGCTGGATGAGTCGTTTCTGAGGATTGGCGTTCCTGGCCTCGGCAATATAGGCCTCGCCCGTCCGCCCCTCCCGATCCTCGGCGATCCGCGTCATCCAGTGGCGGCCGAAGCCGGTCTCGACCCAGGACGGGCTGATCGCGTTGCAGGTAACGCCATGCTCGGCGCCTTCCAGGGCAACACAACGAGTGAGACCGA
>JAZFQY010000238.1:0-3826 GCA_036445355.1 Alphaproteobacteria bacterium | reverse complement strand
CGCCTTGACGCGGGAGGGTTGGGTGGGGGTGACGAACACGAAGGCGGATGGTCGCTAACCCGCGGACCTTTTTCCCGCAAAAAATCCCTTCAGCAACGCCGCCGCCCGTCCCTCCTCGATGCCGCCGATGATATCCGGTGCGTGGTGGCAAGTGGGCAGGGTGAAGATGCGCGCCCCGTGCTCGACGCCGCCGCCTTTGGGGTCGTAAGCGCCGAAGCCGAGGCGGCGGATGCGGGCGAAGGCAATCGCCTGGGCGCACATGGCGCAGGGCTCCAGCGTCACGTAGAGGTCGCAGTCGCTGAGGCGCGGCGCACCCTTGGCGGCGCCGGCCGCGCGCAGGGCCAGGATCTCGGCGTGCGCCGTGGGGTCGGAGAACTCCTCCACCCGGTTGCCGCCGCGGGCCAGCACCCGGCCCGTGGCGCCATCCACCACCACCGCCCCCACCGGCACCTCGCCGCGCTTGCCGGCCGCCTCGGCCTCGGCCAGGGCCAGGGCCATGGGCGCCATAGCCGGATGATCTGCTGGAACGGGCATGGGCCCGACCCTGGGCCAGGCCCGCTGAGCCGTCAAGCGGCAGACTTCTGACGCAGATGCCGCCACTGCAGAAGTGCGGTCAAGTGCAGCAGTATGAACACCGGCACGGCGAAGGCCGGAATCATGGCGAGCGGTAGCTCGAGTATTGGGGCCATTGCCGGCGCGCCGAGCGCGTCCATCCCGAGCGACGCTCCGATGCCGACCGCGACCGCGAAGTCGAGCAGGCCGAGGATGTGCCACAACGCGAAGCGGCCGCTCTTGGCGAACTCGGGCCGGGCGGCGAGCGCCATCGCCACCGCGGGCGCGGTCACGGCCACCGCCATATCACCGAGGGCCGCCGGAAAGGCGAACAGGCCCGGCAACGACCCGTAGACATAAAGGACGATGAATGAAAATCCGACGGTCCGCCACGCATGCAGCACCGTCACCAGCCGCAGGCTGAGCGTGAGTACGAAGGTCCTGAAACCGCCCGACAGGCGATAGGCGGCGAGGAAGGCGCTCACTGGAACGGCGATGGTGAGCAACAGCGGAATAGGCGGCTGCCCGGGCGGTACCTTCAGCGCCCCGGAGGCGACCACCGCCAACGCCGCGGCGAACCAGACTGCGAGAACCGTCGCAACGGCGGCTGCGCTGCCGAAACGGTGCCCGGATTGGGTCTCGGTCAGGATAGTCATCGGAGGGTCTCCCTTGTCTCCCGGTGGAAATCAAATTGCAATAAGAGTGTATCTACACGTATATCGGAAAAAAAATTCACACCGCCGCGGTCGCGGCGTCGAGGTGGTGCAACAGCTCGCGCCAGCGCTGCGTGCCCAGACGCCCGATCAGGCTCGACTGGGCCTGCTCCCACAGCGGCATCGCGCGCAGGAGCGCTTTGCGTCCGGCGGTGGTGATCTCTACCAAACGGGCGCGACGGTCGCCGCTCGAAGTGACGTCGCCTCCGGTGCGGATCAGGCCGGATTTCTCCAGCGGCGCGAGATTGCGGGTGAGTGTCGTACGGTCCATGCCCAGTTGTTCGGCCAGGCGGCCAACGGGCGCCGGCCCGGTGATCGCGGCCCCTGTCAGCACCGAGAACTGGGTTGCCCTCAGGCCCGACGGTTGCAGGATCGAGTCGTAGTATTGGGTCACGGCGCGCGTGGCCTTGCGCAAATTGAAGCAGGTGCAATCGCGCCCGATGGTGCGCAGCCGCGCGCCCGCGTCCCGTTTGCTAGCGCCTCGTTTGGATGTCGTTGATTTCGACATAATATGTGTATATACACCTATAAAAATTGCGAGTCAAGCACCATGAGCCGGTGCAATCGTGCGATTTCGCGCCCTTTTCCATAGTGCGCGCGCCTCGCCGACATTGGGATAATACTTTGGCAGTCACCCACATGGTATAAGCGCGCCCATGGCCCTCCCCATGATCGGCATCACCCTGGATTCGGAACCCGCCGGCGGCTACGCCAAGCTGCCCTGGTATGCGCTGCGCGAGAATTACTTCGCGGCGGTGGCGCGCGCCGGCGGCTTGGCCGTCGCCCTGCCCCACGAACCGGACCGGGCCCAGGCCTATCTCGATGCGATCGACGGTTTGGTGGTCACCGGCGGCGACTTCGACGTCGACCCGGCGCACTTCGGCGCCGGCCATCGCCACCCGACGGTCACCACCAAGGACCGGCGCACCGCGTTCGAGCTGGCGGCGACCACGGGCGCGCTGGCCCGCGACATGGCGGTGCTCGGCATCTGCGGCGGCCAGCAGCTCCTGCACGTGGCGCTCGGCGGTAGCCTGATCCAGCACATCCCCGACGAAGTGGCCGACGCCCTGGCCCACGAGCAGCCCAACCCGCGCGACCAGCCCGGCCACGCGGTCGCGGTCGCGCCGGGCACGCTTCTGCACCGCATCGTCGCGACCGAAATACTGCAGGTGAACTCGGCCCACCACCAGGCGGCCAAGGACGTGCCGGACGGGGTGGTGGTCAATGCGCGCGCCCCCGACGGGGTGATCGAGGGCATCGAGGCCCCGGGCAAGCGCTTCTGCCTGGGGGTGCAGTGGCACCCCGAATACGCCGTCTCCGAAGGTGACGAGAAGATCTTCCAGGCCTTCGTCGGCGCCGCCCGAGGCTGAGGCGCCGAAGGGCGCGCGGGTGGCCAAGGCGATCGCCCGCGCCGGCCTGTGCTCGCGGCGCGAGGCCGAGCGCTGGATCGTCCAAGGACGAGTGCAAGTGGACGGGCGCGTGCTTACCAGTGCCGCAGTCAATGTGGATCTCGCGAACGAGGTGCTGGTGGACGGCCGCCCCCTGCCGGCGCCGGAGCCCATGCGCCTGTGGCGCTACTACAAGCCGGCGGGGCTGGTCACCACCCGCCGCGACCCCGAGGGACGGCCGACGGTGTTCGACCGACTGCCGATGGAGCAACGCCGGTTGCTCACTGTCGGCCGCCTCGACCTCGCCAGCGAGGGGCTGCTGCTGCTCACCAACGACGGCGGCCTCAAGCGGCACCTGGAGCTGCCGGCGACGGGCTGGCTGCGGCGCTACCGCGCCCGCGTCTACGGACGGGTGGCGCCGGAGCGCCTCGCTTCCCTGGCCGACGGCGTCACCATCGCCGGCGTGCGCTATGGGCCCATCGAGGCAAGGCTGGACCGGCGCACCGGCGCCAACGCCTGGCTCATCGTCGGCCTCAGGGAAGGCAGGAACCGGGAGGCGCGGCGAGTGCTGGAGCATCTGGGCCTGAAGGTGAACCGCCTCATCCGCACCGCCTACGGGCCATTCCAGCTGGGGCGGCTGCCGCCCGGCGCCGTCGCCGAGGTGCCGAGCCGGGTACTCGCCGACCAGTTGGGCGATGCGCATCAGCGGCGGTAGGCACCGCGGCCGTCGCCTGCGGGTGCCGCGCCAGGCGGAGTTGCGGCCGACGGCCGAGCGGGCGCGCCAGGCCCTGTTCAACATCCTCGTCCATGGCCGACTCGGCGGGAAACTCAAGGGCGCGCGGGTGCTCGACGCCTTCGCCGGCACCGGCGCCCTGGGGCTGGAGGCACTGTCCCGTGGCGCCGGCCACGCCACCTTCCTGGAGCGCGACCGCGCCGCAATTGCGAGCCTCAGGCGCAATCTCGCCGCCCTCGACGAGGAGGAGCGCGCAAGCGTGCTCAGCGCCGACGCCACCCAGCCGCCGCCGGCGGCGCCGGGGGCGGCAGTCGCCATTGCCTTTCTCGACCCGCCCTACCGCTCGGGGCTCGCCGGCCCGGCGCTTACCGCCCTCGCTGCGCGCGGCTGGCTCGCCCCCGGCGCGCTGCTGGCGGTCGAGACCGCGGCGCGCGAGGCCT
>JAZFQY010000237.1:0-3647 GCA_036445355.1 Alphaproteobacteria bacterium | reverse complement strand
ACGCCCCAGGAGGCGGCGATGAGCTGGGCGGTCTCGCGCCGCAAGCCGTTCTTCGTCGGTGGCCGCGCCGTGGCCATGCGGGAAAAGCGGCCGCTGACGCGCCAGCTCGTCGGCTTCGAGATCACCGCAGACAGCCCGACTTCGATCGAGGAGTGCCACCTGGTTCTGCGCGGCGGCGAGATCACCGGCCGGGTGACCTCGGTCTCGCTCTCCCCCACCCTGGGCAAGGTGATCGGCCTCGCCTATGTGGCGCCGGACCAGGCCCAAGCCGGGAGCGTGATCGAGGTCAAGGCCGCCGGCGGCGCGATCGTGTCCGCCCGGGTTGTCGAGCTGCCGTTCTACGACCCGGAAAACCGGCGCCAGGAGCTATGAGCGTCGATCCGGAAGGCTTCGACTGGCGCAGCCCGGTCTACCGCCGGCTTGCCGCGGCGGGCGCGCGCTTCGCCGCACTCGGCGATGCCGCGGTGGCGGAGTCCTTCGCCGAGCCGGCGCATGAAGCCGAGCGGGCGCGGCGCCTGGCCCTCGCCGACCTGTCGCCGGTGGGGCGCATCGGTTTCAAGGGGCCGAGCGCCCTCGACTGGCTGCACGCTCAGGGCGTCACGATAGGCGAGGAGGACAACCGCGCCTGGCGCCAGGCCGACGGCGCGCTCGCTGCCCGCCTGGCGCCGACGGAGGCGGTCATCCTGGACAGCGTCCATGCGCCGGGCGCCGCGGCCCGGCTCGCCGCCGCCTGGTCCATCGACGCCGCCGGCTGCCACCTGGTGCATCGGCGCGACGCCGTCGCCTGGTTCGTGGTTACCGGGGCGGCGGCGGCGGCGATGTTCGCCAAGTTGTGCGCCGTCGATCTGCGCCCCCACCGCTTCCCGCCGGGTGGTGTGGCCCAGTCGGTGGCGGCGCGCCTCGCCGCCATTATCGTCCGCCCGCCGGACGGCGCCGCGGACGCACCGCCGGCCTTCCACCTGCTCGCCGAGGGCGCGTCGGGCGCTTACCTATGGGACTGCCTGGTCGACGCCATGGCCGAGTTCGACGGAGGTTTGATCGGCCTGGCGGCGGTCCGTGGAATTTTATGAGCTTTCACACATCAAGCGGCGGGCGCTAATCCGCCATTAACTCTACGCAGCGTAGTCTGGCAGGCATCGTCTCATAAGGTGTTTGTCGACATGCGCCACTGGTTGACACGACCCATTGACATGCCCTTGGTGCGCGCGGAATCGAGCCATGCGCATAGCATCCTCGAGCGCACCCGCGTGGTCCTGGCCCGCGGGGGACGAGGGTTGAGACGAAGACTGTTGCCGCTCGGCACGGTCGCTTTGGCACTGATCACTCCCCTCGGCGTTCTAGGCTGGAGCGCCCTTGGCGGCGCCGACCGAGCGAAGGCCGCGCTCGCCGTCGATAACGAGTCCGCCATCGACCCGGCGTTTCACATCGCCGCGTTCACGATCTGGGAGGGTCAGGCGAGCGTCGCCGGCCTGTCGACACTCACCCGCGAAGTGCGCGTCAAGAAGGGCGCCAGCCTGATGCGCCTCCTCACGCGGGCCGGCATCGGGCGCAGCGAAGCCAACGCCGCCATCGACGCACTGCGCAAGGTGTACGACCCGCGCCGGAACCTGCAGATCGGCGACCGGGTCAGTCTCACCTTCGGCCCCAACGACGGCACCGCCGACAGCGGCCCGGACAAGAACGGCGGCATGCGGTTCCTCGAACTCGTCCTGCCGCTGTCCTACGACAAGTACGTGTCGGTGCGGCGGCGCGACGGAACCTTCAAGGCCCAGTCGGTGACACGAAATATCGATCGGCGGCTGACACGCCTCGGCGGCGAGGTCCGCACCAACCTGTTCCGCGACGGCGCCGCCGCGGGCATACCGGCGCCGGTTCTGAGCGAGTTCATCCGCGTCTTCAGCTTCGACATCGATTTTCAGCGCGAGCTGCGTCAAGGCGACCGCTTCGAGCTCCTATTCGAGCAGGCACGCGACGAATTCGGCGAGGTCGTCCACAATGGCGAGGTGGTGCTCGCCAAGCTGAGCGTGGACGGGACTGAGCTGACCTTTTACCGCTACGAGACGTCGAAGGGTCATCTCGACTACTTCGACGCCGAGGGCCGGAGCGTCCGCCGGTCGCTCATGCGCACGCCGGTGGACGGCGCGCGCCTGGCCTCTGGCTACGGCCGGCGCCGGGATCCGATCCTGGGCTATACCAGAATGCACAAGGGCGTCGACTTTGCCGCCTCGCGGGGCACGCCGATTTATGCCGCAGGCGACGGACGCATTATCCAGGCGGGCCGGAACGGCGCCTACGGCAAGTACGTCCGCATCCGGCACAACTCGACCTATCAGACGGCCTACGCGCATATGAGCCGCGTCGCCAAGGGCGTGAAGCGCGGTACGCGGGTGAAGCAGGGGCAGGTCATCGGCTATGTCGGCTCGACCGGGCGCTCGACGGGATCGCACCTGCATTACGAGGTGCACGAAAACGGCAGGGCGATCAATCCGAGGCGCGTCAAGCCGCGCACGGGCGAGACCCTGAAGGGCAAGGAGATGGCCCGCTTCCAGGATCACCTCAAGATGCTGCAGCGCCAGTTCGCTGAGCTCGGCGGAAAGAGATCGATCACCGTGGCCAAGGCCTGCGACGCCCGCATGGACATCGGGGCCACCTGCTGAGCCGAGCCGCGCGGCCGCCGCGCCGGCATTTCCGAATTGCACCCACGGCAACGTGACGCCATAACCCCCGACGTGGGCGCCCGGCCTCGCCGAGCCCGGCACGCGCCCGCAAGGCGACATAACGGGGGCTCCGATGCCGATGCGCGAATGGCTCGGTCGGTGTGCGCTGGCGTTGGCCATGACGGGCCTTGCTGGCACGGCGCCGGCCTGGGCGCAGAACCTCGCCCTCGAGCCCGCCTTTCCCGGCCTGCGCTTCGCGGCGCCGGTGGCCCTGCTGCAGGCCCCCGGCGCGGATGACCGCTGGTACGTTGTGGAGCAGGCGGGGCGGGTGATCGCCGTCGACACCGGGCGGGGCGCCGCGCGCGCCGCGGTCTTCGTCGACCTGCGCCGGCGGGTCGAGGACGGGCCGGCGGAGGCCGGGCTACTCGGCATGGCCTTCCACCCGGACTACCAGGCCAACGGCCAGGTCTTCATCTCCTACACGCGCGGCGGTTCGCCGTTGATCTCCATCATCTCCCGCTTCAGCCTCGCCGGGGACGGCCTCGCCGGGGACGGCCTCGCCGGGGACGGCCTCGACCCGGCCTCGGAGCGCATCGTGCTCGACCTCGACCAGCCCTTCGGCAACCACAACGGTGGCGGCATCGCCTTCGGCCCCGACGGCTACCTCTATATCGGCCTCGGCGACGGCGGCGCCGGCGGCGACCCGCGGGGCAACGGCCAGAACACCCGGACCCTGCTGGGCGCCATGCTGCGCATCGACGTCGACGGCGGCACGCCCTACGCCATTCCGCCGGACAACCCATTCGCCCGGGGCGGCGGCCGGCCGGAGATCTTCGCCTGGGGCCTGCGCAACCCGTGGCGCGTCGCCTTCGACCGCCTGACCGGCGCCCTGTGGGTGGGCGATGTCGGCCAGGCGGCGTGGGAGGAGGTGAACCGCATCGAGCGCGGCGGCAATTACGGCTGGAACATCCGCGAGGGTGCCCACCCGTT
>JAZFQY010000236.1:0-3380 GCA_036445355.1 Alphaproteobacteria bacterium | reverse complement strand
CGACGGGTCCCGGGAGGGACCGCGTGGTCCGGTCGCAGCGGTCTCCGCCGCGCCGGGCCGCCGCCGAAGCGACAACGGCCTTCGGGCCCGAGGAGCGAAGGCGGCCGGCTCCGCAAGGAGCCAACGCAGGCGACAACACGGCGCATCCCTTGGGTCGCGGCCCCTGCGGGGGCGCCCGGCAGGGCCTTCGGGCCCGGGCGCTGGGCACGGCGACGGAGGAGCGGCTTCGTACCGGCCAGGGGTGCGACGCCGCAGCCGGAGCCGGAACGCAGGTTCAGGCCGCTGACGTGTGCACTGACCGGCGGGTCCTCGGATCCGTCAGGTCGCACGGACCGCAAGGCCTTCGGGCGGCGCGGTTCGAAGGGTCGAACGGCCTTCGGGCCGACCGATCCGGGAGGCGTCAGGAGTGCTCTTCGGAGTACGCGCGATGGGCCCCGCGTCCACGCACCTGGCGCCTCTTCAATTGCGCCACCTCAAATTTCGGGCCTTGGCCCGCCATTGGCCACCAAGCGACACATCAAGCACCCTTGCCCGGGCGCCCCTAGAGCGGACGCACAAAGAACCCGGGCCCGGGGGAACACCGGCCATTCACCGGCGGTGCCCACCCCGGGCCCAAACATGCGTCGGAACGATGGACCCCGCGTCCATGCACAATCGAGCGCACCATAGAGGGCGCCCGATTCGGCAGTCAACTAAATTTTGGGGCTATGCCCGAAAATTTTTCAAGATGTTGTAAACTTCGCCAGATGTTGTGGGTTTTGGCCGTCGTAGTCTGGATACTGTTTGCGAGTCACCGGGCCAGGCACGCGCGCACCCCAGCGAGTCTCAGGCCCGCGGAGTCGCTGCGTGGACTCGGCCCGCGACTTGCTCGCCCGGCACGCGATTGCGACCATGGCCGATATGAACATCCTGTCCATCCAGTCGCACGTCGCCTATGGCCACGCCGGCAACGCCGCCGCCGTCTTTCCCTTGCAGCGCCTCGGCTTCGAGGTATGGCCGGTGCATACGGTGATGTTCTCCAACCACAGCGGATATCCCGGCTGGCGCGGGCCGGTACTGGCGGCGGATGACGTGCGCGCGGTCATCGGCGGGCTCTAGGCGCTGGGCGTGCTCGGACGCTGCGACGCCGTCATCTCCGGCTATGTGGGCAACGTGGCCCTCGGTCAGGTGGTGCTTGAGGCGGTGGACAGGGTGCGCGCCGCCAATCCGGCGGCGGTCTATTGCTGCGACCCGGTGATGGGGGACGCGGACAAGGGCCTCTATGTGGAAGACGACGTCCCGGCCTTCCTGCGCCGGCACGCCGTCGCCGCCGCCGACATCATCACCCCCAACCCGTTCGAGCTGACGCGGCTCTCGGGACTGGCGGCCGGCAGCCTCGAGGAGGTCCTGGCCGCCTGCGACGCCGCCTGCGCCATGGGGCCGAATACGGTGCTGGTGACCAGCCTCACCCGGCCCGAGGCGGACGGCGACACGATCGAGATGCTCTTGTCGACGGAGCACGGCGCCTGGCTGGTGGCGACGCCGCGCTTCGATCTGCAGCCGGCCCCCGGCGGCGCAGGCGACGTTGCGACGGCGCTGTTCACCGCATTCTATGTGCGCGACGGCGACCCGGCGGCAGCACTTGCCGGCACCGCGGCGCGCCTGCACGCCGTTTTCGCGGCCACGGCGGCCGCCGGCGCGCGGGAGTTGCAGCTCGTCGCCGCCCAGGACGCCATCGCCCGCCCGCGCGAGGAGTTCCCGGTGACGCGCGTGCGCTGACCGCCGCCCTCAGGCGGCTTTTGCGAGGTAATCCGCGGTCAGGAGTTCGGCGATCTGCACCGCATTCAGCGCCGCGCCCTTGCGCAGATTGTCGCAGACGACCCAGAAGCTGAGGCCGTTGTCCACAGTCGGGTCGTCGCGCAGGCGGCTGACATAGACTTCGTCCTCGCCGGCGCATTCGACCGGCGTCACGTAGCCCTCGTCGGCGCGGTGGTCGACGACGCTGACGCCGGGCGCGTCGTCGAGGGCCTCGCGCGCCGCGTCGGCGCTGGTCGGCCGCGCGCACTCGATATTGACCGCCTCGCCGTGACCGATGAACACCGGCACCCGCACGCAGGTGGCGGTGAGCTTGATCGCCGGGTCGAGGATCTTCTTGGTCTCGACCATCATCTTCCACTCTTCCTTGGTGGTGCCGTCCTCCATGAAGGCGTCGATGTGGGGGATGACGTTGAAGGCGATCTGCTTGGTGAAGTGCTCCTTCACTATCGGGTTGTTGACGTAGACGCCGCGGGTCTGGTTGAACAGTTCATCCATTGACGCCTTGCCGGCACCGGAGACCGACTGGTAGGTGGCGACCACCACGCGCCGGATGGTGAAGGCGTCGTGCAAGGGTTTCAGCGCCACCACCAGCTGCATGGTCGAGCAGTTGGGATTGGCGATGATGTTCTTGCGCCGGTAGCCGGCGATGGCCTCGGCGTTCACCTCCGGCACCACCAACGGCACGTCCGGATCCATGCGGAAACAGGAGGTGTTGTCGATGACGACGCAGCCGGCAGCCGCCGCGCGCGGGGCGTACACCGCCGAGACCTTGGCGCCGGGCGAGAACAGCGCAATGTCGGTGCCGGCGAAATCAAAATGCTCCAGGTCGCCGACCTTCAGCGTCTCCACCTCGCCATAGGAGACCTTCGAGCCGATCGAGCGGCTGGAGGCGAGCGCCGTCACCTTGTCCGCCGGAAACTTGCGTTCCGCCAGGATCTGCAGCATCTCGCGGCCGACATTCCCCGTCGCCCCGACTACCGCGACCTTGTAACCCATGGCCTCACACCCGCCATTGAACTAGGCTTGCGACCGGCGGCCGCATATCCAGAATACGGGCCCGGCGCCGGCATTTGCAAGCGAGGGAGGCCCCGAGGCAAGCCATGGCACGGCGCATCGAGACCTACGCCGAATTCTGGCCCTTCTATTTACGAGAGCACGCGCGGCCGGGCACGCGGGCGCTGCACTATCTCGGCACGGGCCTGGGGATCTCGGCCCTGGTCGCGGCGGCGCTGACTGCGACCTGGTGGCTGCTGCCGGTCGCCCTGGTCCTGGGCTATGTTCCCGCCTGGCTCGGCCACGGGCTGATCGAGCGCAACCGGCCGGCGACCTTCACCCATCCGCTGTGGTCGCTCGCGAGCGACTTTCGCATGCTCGCCTGCTGGCTCAGCGGCCGCTTATCGGAAGAACTGGCCAAGGCCGGTGTCAACAGCGGCGCGTCATGAAACCAGGCGGTCCAGCTCGCGGATGAGTGCGGCGCCCATCTCGCTGGTGGAGACGAGGGTACGGCCGTCCTGCATGATGTCCGCCGTGCGGTATCCCGCAGCGAGAACCCGCTCCACCGCTTGCTCCACCAGTACCGCGTC
>JAZFQY010000235.1:0-12732 GCA_036445355.1 Alphaproteobacteria bacterium | reverse complement strand
CCGGTGGCCCAGTCCAACAGCTGCACCGTATGCACCACCGGCGTCATCGTGGCCCCGTAGAGCTGGGTGATGCAGCCGATATTGCCGCTGGCAATCACCTGGGCGCCGATCGCGTCCAGATGCGCGGCCTTGCGCTCGCGCAGCTGGCCGGCGAGCTCCGGCTGCAGCACGTTGTAGGTGCCGGCCGAGCCGCAGCACAGATGCGCCTCTGCCGGCTCGGTGACCGTGTACCCGAGCTTGCGCAACAGGGCCTGGGGCTCGCGGTCGATCCCCTGGCCATGCTTCAGGGAGCAGGCCGACTGATAGGCGACCGTCAGCGCCGGCCCCCGCACCGTCTCCGTCGGTCCCAGTTCGGCGAGGAACTCGCTCACATCGCGGGTCAGCGCCGACAGCCGCGCCGCCTTGTCGCCATAGGCCTCGTCGGTGCGCAGCAAGAACTGGTAGTCCTTGATCATGGTGCCGCAGCCGCTGGTGTTGACGATCACCGCGTCGAGGCCGACACGGGTCAACTCGCGCCACCAAACGTCGAGATTGGCCTTAACCTGGCGGCGGCTGGTGGCCGTGCGCCCCAGATGATGGGCCAGCGCGCCGCAGCAGCCGGTGCCGGGCGGCACGATCACCTCGACCCCGTGGCGGTTCAGGAGCCGTACCGTCGCCTCGTTGATCGTCGGCGCCATCACGCGCTGCACGCAGCCGGGCAGCAGCGCCACCCGCGCCCGCCGCGCCCCCTTGGCCGGGTACACCCTCGCCAGGGGCGTTGGCCACACCGCCGCCGCCGGCGCCAGTGTCAACATGGCGCGCACGCGGCGCGGCAGGATCCGCGCCACGGGCCGGATCGGTCGTGCCGCGGCCAGCGCCAGCCGGAACAGGCGCGGCCGTGGCAACACAGTCGCCAACAGACCGCGCAACGCGCGGTCGAAGATCGACCGCCGATGGGTCTCCTCGATCCGGGCGCGGGCGTGGTCCACCAGATGCATGTAGTTCACCCCCGAGGGGCAGGTGGTCATGCAGGAGAGACAGGACAGGCAGCGATCGACGTGGCGGGTCACCGCGGCTCCCGCTGGCTTGTCGCCCTCCAGCATGTCCTTGATCAGGACAATGCGGCCACGGGGCGAATCGGCCTCGTCGCCGAGGAGCACGTAAGTCGGGCAGGTGGCGGTGCAGAAGCCGCAATGCACGCAGGTGCGCAGGATGTCGTTCGCCGCCCTGATGTCGGGGTCGGCGAGCTGGGCAAGGGTAAAGCTGGTCTGCATGGCGCCTCCCCCTCAGCAGCGGGTGTGGCTAGACTTCGGCATACATGCGCCCCCGGTTGAGGATGCGGTTCGGGTCGAAGGCCTCCTTCACCCGCCTTGTCAGCTCCGCCAGGGGCTCCGGCTGGGGCTGGAACACGGGCACCGCCGCGCGCACCTCCGCCGGCGCGCGCACGAGGGTAGCGTGCCCGCCGCGGCGCTCGAGCGCCTTGCGCACCGCCTCCGCCCCGGCGTCGTCGCCGCCGTCGAGGGCGAGCCAGACGAGGCCGCCGCCCCAGTCATAGAGGGCCTCGACATCGTGGCCGTCGGCCAGCGCCGCCGCCACGCTGTGCCCCGCCTGGGGCGCCACCGACAGGCGCCACAGGACGCGATCCGGCGGGTCGGCCAGGGGCGCGGCATCGCGGATGCGCGCCCACAGGGCGCGCGAGCCCGCATCGTCGAGCTCCTCCGACCGTCCGTAGTCGGACAGCTCCTGCCTGAGCGCCGTGGTGCGCGCCTCGACCGAGGGGGCGATGCCCTCGACCCGGATTGCGGTGAGCGACTTGCCGGCGCCCGCCGCCTCGGCCAGGCGCGCCGCCAGGGACGCCGGCAGGTGGGCGGCGCCGGAGACCTCGTGGCTGCTGCCAAGGGCGGCGGTCATCGCCGCAGTCGCTTCCACCGGGTCGAGGCCGAGGAGCAGTACCGTGCGCGTCGTCTCCGGCGCCGGCAGCACCTTGAGCGTCACTCGGGTCATCGCCGCCAGGGTGCCGTAGGCGCCGGCGAGGAGCTTGCACATGTCGTAGCCTGTGACGTTCTTAATCACCCTTCCGCCGGCCTTGAACGCCTCGCCGCGACCACTCACCGCCTCGACGCCGAGGAAATGATCGCGCGCGGCACCGGCCTTGATCCGCCGCGGCCCGGCCAGGTTGCAGGCGACGGCGCCGCCGATGGTGCCGCTGCCCGCTTCCGCACCCAGGAGCGGCCCCAGGTCCGGCGGCTCGAAGGCGAGTACCTGGGCGTGCGCCGCCAGGGTGCGCTCGATCTCGGCCAGGGTGGTGCCGACGGCGGCGGAGAGCACCAGCTCCTCGGGCTCGTAGAGGGAGATGCCGGTAAGCCCCGAGAGATCGACCGCGTGCTCGGCTGCGACCGGCCGGCCGAGGGCGCGCTTGGAGCCGCCGCCCAGGACCTCCAGCGGCGTCTCCCCGGCCGCCGCCCAGGCGACGAGCTCCTCCACCTGGCGTGCATCGGCCGGCCTCAAGACTTCCATCGCCGGGTCAGAACCGGGGGATGTCGGGGAAGGGGAGCTGGCCACGGCTGATATGCATGCGGCCGAGTTCGGCGCAGCGATGCAGGGTCGGGAATACCTTGCCGGGGTTGAGAAGCTGCTGCGGGTCGAAGGCGCACTTGACGCGCTCCTGATGCGCCAGGTCGATGTCGGAGAACATGGTGCCCATGAGGTCGCGCTTCTCGACGCCGACGCCGTGCTCGCCGGTGAGCACGCCGCCCACCTCGACGCACAGGCGCAGGATGTCGGCGCCGAACTTTTCCGCGCGCTCGAGCTCGTCGTCCTTGTTGGCGTTATAGAGGATCAGCGGGTGCAAATTGCCGTCGCCGGCATGGAAGACGTTGGCGACGTCGAGCCGGTACTCGGCCGACAACTGGCGCACGCGGTTGAGCACCAGGGGCAGCTTGTGGCGCGGGATGGTGCCGTCCATGCAGTAATAGTCGGGGGAGATGCGGCCGATGGCCGGGAATGCGGACTTGCGCCCGGCCCAGAACAACAGCCGCTCCGCTTCGCTCTCGCTAACGCGGATCGAGTTGGCGCCCTTGGCCTCGGCGATCTCGCGCACCCGGCCGATCAGGTGGTCCACTTCCGCCGGCGGGCCGTCGAGCTCGACGATCAGGAGCGCCTCGGCGTCCAAGGGATAGTCCGCATGAACGAAGGCCTCGGCGGCGTGGATCGCCGGCCGGTCCATCATCTCCATGCCGCCGGGAATGATGCCGTCGGCGATGATCGCCGCGACAGTGTCGCCCGCCGCCTCGCTGCTGCCGAAGCCGATCAGGAGCGCGCGCGCCGCCGTCGGCTGGCGCAGGATGCGCACGGTCACCTCGGTGATGACGCCCAGGAGCCCCTCCGAGCCGGTCATCAGGCCCATAAGGTCGTAACCCTCGGCGTCCAGGTGCTTGCCGCCCAGGCGCACGATCTCGCCGCCAGGCAGCACCATCTCCAGCCCCAGGATGTTGTTGGTGGTGAGGCCGTATTTGAGGCAGTGCACGCCGCCGGAGTTCTCGGCCACGTTGCCGCCGATGGTGCAGGCGATCTGGCTCGACGGGTCGGGGGCGTAGTAGAAGCCGGCGTCGGCCACCGCGTCGGAGATGGCGAGGTTGGTGACCCCCGACTGCGCGACGACGCAGCGATTGTCGAAATCGATCTCGAGGATGCGATTGAACTTGCCGAGCCCCAATGTGATGGCGTCGGCGAGCGGCAGGGCGCCGCCGGAGAGCGATGTGCCAGCGCCGCGCGGCACTATTTTCACCCCCTCTTCCTGGCAGTAAGCGAGAATGCGGCTCACCTGCTCGGTGGTCTCGGGCAGGACGACGATCATCGGCAACTGCCGGTAGGCGGTGAGGCCGTCGCTTTCATAGGCGCGGAGAGTCTGGGCGTCGGTGATCACGCCCTCGCCGGGCACGATCTTGCGCATGGCGGCGATGATATTTTTCCGCCGCGCCAGGATCTCGGCGTCCGGCTCGGGCATGCGCATGGATCTGGCTCCGGTGTGTGGCCGGCGACGCCAAGGGGCATAGCACCGAAGGGGGCGGCGCGTCGAGGCCGGCAACCGAGTATAGGCGCAAGCAACGAAAAACCGCGCGGGATCCGCCGCGCGGTCGCCGTCCATCGGACCCTGGACCGGGTTAGCCTTGCCGCGCCTTGAAGCGGCGGTTGCGCTTGTTGATGACGTAGATGCGCCCGCGCCTTCGCACGACCTTGCAGTCCTTGTGCCGTTTCTTGACCGTCTTCAACGAGTGCACGACTTTCATGGCGCCGGTCTCCCGTGGGCGGCCGGAAGCTAGACGGCGCGCCGGAACGTGTCAACCACCGCCCCGGCGCGCAGGACCCCGGCCGTCACGCCTCGGCCGCCATGGCATTGAGCTTGTCGCGCAGTTCGGTCTTGACGATCTTGCCGTAATTGTTCTTGGGCAGGGCGTCGACGAACAGGTAGTGGCGCGGGCGCTTGAAGCGGGCGATGTGGCCGAGGCAATGCTGGTCGAGGGCATCCGCACCCACCTCCGCCCCTTCCCTGGCGACGACGAAGGCCACCGTCTCCTCGCCCCAGTCCGGGTGCGGGCGGCCGAGGACCGCCGCCTCGGCGACGCCCTCGTGCAGGAGCAGCACGTCCTCAACCTCGCGCGGGTAGATGTTGGCGCCTCCGGAGATGATCAGGTCAGTGGAGCGGTCCTTGAGCGTGAGGAAGCCCGCCTCGTCGAAGACGCCGATATCGCCGGTGTGCAGCCAGCCGCCCTTAAGGGTTGCGGCGGTGGCATCGGGGTTGCGCCAGTAGCCGCGCATGACCGTGTCGCCGCGCACCAGCACCTGGCCCGTCTCGCCGACGGCCACGGGTTTGTCCCCGGCGTCGACGACGCGCACGTCGATCCCGGCGTAGGGGATGCCGGCAGAGGCGAGGCGGGCATCGTCGCCGGCGCGGTCGAGCTCGGCGTGCATCGCCTTCGACATGGCGGTGATGGTCATCGGCGTCTCCGCCTGGCCGTAGATCTGCGCCAATCGGTGACCGAGGCAGGCGTGCGCCGCCTTCAAGTCGGCGAGATACATGGGACCGCCGCCATAGGCGATGGTCTTGAGCCCGGCGGCGCCGACGTCGTGGCCGCTGGCGTGGTCGGTCAGGCGCTTCACCATGGTCGGCGCGGCGAACATGGCGACGCCGGAATAGTGGCGGCAAAGGTCGAAGATCTCCGCCGGGTCGAACTTGCGGCTCTCCGGCGTCACCTGGGCCGCCATCTGCGCCACATGCGGCAGGATGTAGATGCCCGAGCCGTGGGACATGGGTGCGGCGTGCAGGATGCAGTCCTCCGGCGCCACCGTGTCCACGTCGGAGAAATAGGCGAGCGCCGCCGCCAGCAGGTTGCGGTGGGTGAGCATGGCACCCTTGGGCCGGCCGGTGGTGCCGCTAGTGTAGAACAGCCAGGCCAGGTCGTCCGGCGCGCGCTCGACCATGGGCACCGGCTCGCTCGCCGCGAGGCCGGCATAGTCCCGGTCGGTGACGCAGATGACGTGCTCGAGCTGCGACAGATCGTCCTTGAGCCCGGCGACCGCCTCGGCCAGCTCCTCGGTGACGAAGCACAGGCGGGCGCCGGAATTGTCGAGGATGTAGGCGAGCTCCTTCGGGTGCAGCTTGGCGTTGGTGGGCACCGCCACCAGCCCGGCGTGCCAGACGGCGAACAGCGCCTCCACATAGTGCGAGCAGTTGCCCATGATCAGGGCGACACGCTGGTCCGGCGCCAGGCCCAGGCGCTGCGACAGGCCGCCGGCGAGGCCGGTGGCCCGCGCCGCCAGCGCGCCATAGCGCGCCACCGGGCGCGTGCCCTCGGCCAGGGCCAGGTTCTCGGGCCGGGTGCGGCCGGCGCGGTCGAGCAGCTCGGCGATATTCACGGCTGGTGCCTCCCGGGTCAGTATGCACGCGCGGTGTCGGAGCGCCAACGTTGGCGGCGCAATCTGTCCTTGCCAAGGGCGCCCGCGCGCGGGTGCAATGGCCTGCGGTGGTCCGGCGGTGGACCGTAACCCGGCAGGAGTTGGCCCATGAGTGACCCCAAATTCGACGATGGCATCGAGGGCGGAGTCTTCGTCGTCACCGGCGGCACCCAGGGCATCGGCGAGGCAGGGGCGCGGGCGTTGGCCGCGGCCGGCGCCGCCGGCCTGGTCATCACCGGGCGCAACGCCGAGCGCGGCGAGGCGGTGCGCGCGCAGCTCGCCGAGCTGGGCACGGAGTGCGCCTTCGTCGCCGCCGAGCTGGCCGAGCCCGACCAATGCCGGGCGGTGATTGCCGAGGCGGACCGGCGCTTCGGCCGCCTCGACGGCCTGTTGAACGCCGCCGGCATCACCGACCGCGGCACCATCGAGGATACCAGCATTGAGCTGTGGGACCGCATCTTCGCGATCAATGTGCGCGCACCCTTCCTGCTCATGCAGGAGGCGATCCGGATCATGAAGCGCGAGGGCACGCCCGGGCGCATCGTCAACGTCATCACCATGTCGAGCCATGGCGGGCAGCCCTTCCTCACCGCCTATTCCGCCTCCAAGGGCGCCCTGGTGACGCTGACCAAGAACGTCGCCCACGCCGTGCGCTTCGACCGCATCCGGGTCAACGGCCTCAATATCGGCTGGTCCGACACGCCGGGCGAGCACCGGATCAAGGCCATCGAGGGCGCGCCGCCGGACTGGCTCGAGATCGGCGCGCGCGCGCAGCCCTCCGGCCGCTTGATCAAGCCCGGCGACGTGGCGCTGCTGTCGGTCTACCTGCTGGGCACCGGCTCGGGCGTGGTTACCGGCTCGGTCATCGACTACGACCAGGTCGTATTGGGCGCCTACGACTGAACCGGCGTGCCCGCCGTTTCGGCCATCTCCTTGAGCACCCCGTACACGCCCGTGCCCCCCGCCAACACAGGGGCGCCGCGCATGAGCCCGTCGCCGGCGAGGACGTCGTTGGTCACGCCGCCCGCCGCGCGCACAAGGGCCACGCCGCCGAGGCAGTCCCAGGCGTTAATGTGCGGCTCGAAATAGCCCAACAGCCTTCCGGCGGCGACATAAGCGAGCATCAGCGCGCCGGAGCCGTTGCGGAAAAACAAGCCGCCGCCCCTCACCAACCGGTCGATGAAGGCCAGCACCCCATCGGGCGGCACCCGGTTCGACAGGCCGACGCCGACGCTGCCTTGATCCAAGTTTGTGGCGCTGCTGGCGTGGATGGCAGTGCCGTTGAGATGCGCCGGATGGCCGCGCCGGGCCGTAAACAGCTCGTCGGCGGTGGGCACATTGATGATGCCGATCTCGACCTCGCCGCCGAGGGCGAAAGCGATGGACACGCACCAGGCCGGAATGCCGGCAAGGAAACTGGAGGTGCCGTCGATGGGATCCACCACCCAAGTACCGCCAGCGCCGGGAGTTGCGCTGAGCCCGCCCTCCTCGCCGAAGAAGGCGTCACCCGGAAAGGCGTCGGCAAGGCGGCGGCGGATCAGGGCCTCGACCTCGCGGTCGGCGCGACTGACCAAGTCCTGGTGGCCCTTCTCTTCGATCTCCAGCGCCTCGAGGTTACGGAAATGACCGAGGGCCAAGTCCCCGGCCTCGCGCGCCACCGCCTGCGCCACCTCGAAGCGTCGGGCGAGTTCGGCATCGCCAAGCGGAATCATCTAAAGCGCCACCGGCCGGCCGGTCCTGGCAGAAGTCTCCGCCGCCTCGGCCAGCACCATGGCCATGCGCCCGTCCTCGGGCCCGACCACGGGCGTGATCCCCTGCGCCAGGCAGGCGAGAAAGTGATCCAGCTCGGCCCTGTAGGCCTCGGCGTAGCGCTCGAGGAAGAAGTAGAGCGGCTTGTCGCGCACCACGCCGTCCGCCGACCAGGTTTCCACCGTCGTCGGCGTGCGGTTGCCGGCCTGGAGCATGCCCTCGGCGCCGAAGGCCTCGACGCGCTGGTCGTAACCATAGACGGCGCGGCGGCTGTTGGAGATCTGGCAGAAAGCGCCGTCGCCGGTGCGCAGAACGACCACGGCGGTGTCGACGTCGCCGACCTCGCCGATGGCCGGATCGACCAGGCAGGCGCCGGCGGCATAGACTTGGACCGGCTCGGCGCCCAGGAGCCAGCGTGCCATGTCGAAATCGTGGATCATCATGTCGCGGTAGAGCCCGCCGGAGGCGCGCACATAGTCCAGGGGCGGCGGCTCGGGATCGCGGCTGGTGATGGTGAGCAGCTCCAGGCGCCCGATGGCGCCACGCCCGAGTGCGGCATGCAGGGCGACGAAGCTGGGGTCGAAGCGGCGGTTGAAGCCGACCACCATGAGGGCGCCGTGTTCGCGCACAACCTCCAGGCAGCGGTCCACCCGCCCAAGGTCGAGGTCGATGGGTTTCTCGCAGAAGATCGCCTTGCCGGCGCGGGCCGACGCCTCGACCAGCTCGGCATGGGTGTCGGTGGAGCTGGCGACGATGACCGCGTCCACCGCCGGATCGGCGAGCGCCGCCTTGGCGTCGACCACCTTCGCCCCGTGGGCCGTGGCCAGATCCTCGGCCGCCTGGCGGTCGACATCGACGACATAGCGCAGCCTGGCGCCGGGATGGACGGCGACGTTGCCGGCGTGGATCTTGCCGATGCGCCCGGCCCCGAACTGGCAAATCTCGATCATCCCACCCTCGACGGCGACTGTCGCCTTGTCGGCCATGATAGGAGAATCTAATCTCGATGCATCACCTAAACGGCCGGCGCGGATCCATTCGAGAGGCACCGTCGCCCGCCCGCATCGACGGAGGAACGAGGTGACCCTGCATTTGACCGAGCACCGGGGCGGGTTCGGCCCCGGCTTCACTGCCGTTACCCACATGGACGAGGCGGAGGACAGTACCGGCATCGGCTTCGGCGTCCTCAGGCTCGCCGCCGGCGAGGTCCTGGATACCGAACCGGAGTGCGAGACCGCCTGGCTGCTGATGGACGGCGAGGCAGAGGTGACAGTAGGCGGCGCAACACACAGCCTGGCGCGTGCCTCCCTGTTCGACGAGAGCCCGAGCTGCGTCCACGTCGCCGCCGGCGAGCCTGTGCGTATCGACTGCGCGGGGGACGCGGAGTTCACGGTCTACACGACTGCCAACCACAAGCATTTCGCGCCGCGGGTCTATACCCCCGCCGACGTGCCCAACGAGCACCGCGGCAAGGGCCAGGTGGACGATGCCTGCTACCGCTTCGTGCGCACCATCTTCGACGGCAGAAACGCCGACCCGAAAGCGGAGCTGGTCCTGGGCGAGGTGGTCACCATGCCGGGGCGCTGGTCGAGCTACCCGCCGCATCACCACCCGCAGCCCGAGATTTACCACTACCGCTTCACCCGGCCGCAGGGCTATGGCCACGCCGAACTCGGTGAGGCCGTGTTCAAGGTGCGCCAGTACGACACGGTGAAGATCTTCGACGGCAACGATCACGCCCAGGCGGCCGCACCCGGCTACGGCATGTACTACGCCTGGGTCATCCGCCACCTGCCGGAGAAGCCCTATACGGTGCCCGACTTCACGCCGGAGCATACCTGGGTGATGGAGGAGGGCGCCGAGCCGTGGCGCCCGGCCGACCTCGACGACGATGCCTGAGCCCAGGCTCGATCTCATCTGCTTCGGCCGAGCGAGCGTCGATCTCTACGGCGAGCAAGTCGGCGGCCGCCTCGAGGACATGGCCAGCTTCGCCAAATATGTCGGCGGTTGCCCCACCAACATCGCCGTCGGCGCCGCCCGCCTCGGCCTGAGGTCGGCGGCGCTCACCCGCGTCGGCGACGAGCACATGGGCCGCTTCATCCGCGAGACCCTGGCCGCCGAGGGCGTCGATGTGAGCCACGTCAACACCGACCCCGAGCGCCTGACGGCGCTGGTCATTCTCGGCATCCGCGACAAGGAGACCTTCCCCCTCATCTTCTACCGCGAGAACTGCGCCGACATGGCCATCGACACGGACGACTTCGATGCCGACTTCATCGCCTCGGCGCGCGCCCTCCTGGTCAGCGGCACTCATTTCTCCACCCCCCATGTCGACCGGGTGAGCCGCGCCGCCATTGCCCACGCCAAGGCGGCGGGAACCAAGGTGGTGTTCGACATCGATTACCGCCCGGTCTTGTGGAACCTGACCGGCATGGGCGCCGGCGAGGAGCGCTTCGTCGCCAGCCAAGACGTCACGCGCCACCTGCAGTCGATCCTGCCCGAGTGCGACCTGGTGGTCGGCACCGAGGAGGAGGTGCACATCGCCGGCGGCGCCACCGACACGGTGGCGGCCTTGAGGCGGATCCGCGCCTTCACCGGCGCCACCATCGTGCTCAAGCGCGGCCCCATGGGCTGCTCGCTCTTCCCCGGCGACATCGCCGAAAGCCTTGCCGACGCCATGACCGTCGAAGGCACGCCTGTGGAGGTATTCAACGTACTCGGCGCCGGCGACGCCTTCCTCAGCGGCTTCCTGCGCGGCTGGCTCAGGGACGAGCAGCTGGAGACCTGCGCCCGCTGGGCCAACGCCTGCGGCGCCTTCACCGTCTCGCGCCATGGCTGCGCACCGGCTGTGCCGAGCTGGATCGAGCTGCAGACCTTCCTCGAGGAGGGCAGCCCCTATTTCCGTCTGCGCGAGGACTCGCGCCTCGAGCATCTGCACTGGGCGACCAACCGGCGCCGGGTCTGGCCCGAGCTGTTGGTCTTCGCCTTCGACCACCGCAGCCGGTTCGAGGCGCTCGCGGCCGCGCACGGCCGATCGGCGGCGGACATCGGCGCCTTCAAGGCCCGGTGCCTTGACGCCTTGCACCGGGCCACCGATGGCGGCGCCGGGATCCTGTGCGACGACCGCTTCGGCCAGGACACCCTGGACCGGGCTACCGGCACCGGTCTGTGGATCGGGCGGGCGATCGAGCTGCCGGGCGCGCGGCCGCTGGCCTTCGAGGGCGGCGCCAACCCGGCGGCGACCCTGCGCCCGTGGCCGGCCGAGCACTGCGTCAAGTGCATGGTCACCTACCACCCGGACGACGAGCAGGAGCTGAGGAGCGAGCAGGAGGCCAAAGTCCTCGCCCTGTTCGATGCCTGCCGGGCGACCGGCCACGACCTGCTGCTGGAGATCGTTCCGCCCGCGGAGACGGGGCAGGACGGCGAGACCCTGCCGCGCGCCCTCTCCCGCCTCTACGACCTCGGCGTCTTCCCAGACTGGTGGAAGCTGCCGCCCGCCGGCCGCGAGACCTGGCGCCTGGTGGCGGAGGTCATCGCCGCGCACGACCCGCACTGCCGGGGCGTGCTGGTACTGGGCGGCGACGCACCGGTAGAGGCCCTGGGCGACGCCTTCGCGGCCGCGGCGGCGGAGCCCGTGTGCAGGGGCTTCGCCGTCGGGCGCACCATCTTCGACGCCTCGGCAGAGGCCTGGTTCGCCGGTGAGTCGGACGACAATCGCGCGGTCGCTGACATGGCCGCCATTTATGCGCGGCTGGTGGCGCTATGGCGGGCAGTACGCCCCGCCGGTGTGCTTTCGGCCGAGGGAGGATAACCGTGAAGACAGTTCGATTGACCATGGCCCAGGCGCTGGTGCGTTATCTCACCGCCCAGCAAAGTGATGATGCGCCCCTGTTCGCCGGCGTCTTCGCCATCTTCGGGCACGGCAACGTCGCCGGCCTGGGCGAGGCGCTGTATGCCGCGCGCGAGACCCTGCCCACCTACCGGCCGCACAACGAGCAGGCCATGGCGTTCGCCGCCATCGCCTTCGCCAAGGCCAGCCGCCGACGGCGGATGATGGCCTGCACCACCTCCATCGGCCCCGGGGCCACCAACATGGTGACGGCGGCGGCGGTAGCGCACGTCAACCGGCTGCCGGTGCTGCTGCTGCCCGGCGACATCTTCGCCAGTCGTCGCCCCGACCCGGTGCTGCAGCAACTCGAGACCGCCGCCGACCCGACCGTGACCGTCAATGACTGCTTCCGGCCGGTGTCGCGCTACTGGGACCGGATCACGCGGCCGGAGCAGCTCGTCACCTCCCTGCCCCAGGCGCTACGGGTGCTCACCGACCCGGCGGAGTGCGGCCCCGTGACACTGTGCCTGCCCCAGGACGTGCAGACCCAAGCCTACGACTACCCGGAGGAATTCTTTGCCCCGCGCCAGCATCGCCTGCGGCGCCAGGGCCCGGACCCGGACGAGCTGGCGGCGGCGGCGGCCGCCCTCGAGGCCGCCGAGAGGCCGCTCATCATCGCCGGCGGCGGCGTGGTCTATTCCGATGCCGGCGCGGCCCTGGCCGACTTCGCCGCGCGCCACGCCATTCCGGTCGCCGAGACCCAGGCCGGCAAGGGGGCGCTCGCCTGGGACCACGCAAAGAATGTGGGCGCCATCGGCGTCACCGGCTCCAGCGCCGCCAACGCCCTGGCCGAGGACGCCGACCTGGTGCTCGCCATCGGCACCCGCCTGCAGGACTTCATAACCGGCTCCCGCGCCCTGTTTCAGAACCCGGACATGCGACTGATCCAGCTTAACGTCTCGGCCTTCGACGCCGGCAAGCACGGGGCGCTGGCGCTGGCCGCCGATGCGCGTCGCGGATTGGAGGAGCTAGGCGCCGCACTGGGCACCTGGGCAGCGCCCGACGCGTGGTCGGCGCGCGCGGCGGAGCTGATGGCGGCTTGGAACGAGGCCGTCGAACGCGTCACCGCGGCCAGCAACGCGCCACTGCCCTCGGACGCCCAGGTGATCGGCGCCGTCAACCGCAATGCCGGCGACGAGGCCATCGTCGTCTGCGCCGCC
>JAZFQY010000234.1:0-2301 GCA_036445355.1 Alphaproteobacteria bacterium | reverse complement strand
CGACGACGCGGCGCGCACTTATGGCCATTACCAGGAGATGCTCAACGAGCGCGCCGACGGCAGCGTCATCGACCCGGCGCGCCAGGGCCTGGCGCGTGAGCTGGCGCGCATGAACCTGACCCTCAACGTGTATACGCAGTGGTACTGGAAGATCGACTTGTACAACCTGTTCCATTTTCTTTCGCTGCGCGCCGATCCCCACGCCCAGCACGAGATCCGCGTCTATGCCGAGGTCATGCTGGACACGGTGCGGCGCTGGGTGCCCGCCGCGTGCGAGGCGTTCGAGGACTATGTCCTCCATGGCGCGCAGCTGTCGCGCGCCGGGCTCACGGTGGTCAGGCGCCTCCTCGCCGGCGAGGAGGTGAGCCAGAAGGACAGCGATCTCAGCCCACGCGAGTGGCGCGAGCTGATGGCCACCCTCGGGCGGGAAGCCTAGGAAAATTAAGACCGCCGGACCGGGGCCAGCGCGGACCGATATGCCCGCGGGGGAAGGCTGGCGGCCGATCCGGCGGTTCGCCGGGCGGGGCGGGGCAATACCCCGTCCTTTCTTGCCGCCTCCGCGGTGGCCCATGGCGGGGGCAGGGGCCACGCCCAGCCGGCACGCCATCGGCGTCGCCCGCGGGGAAGGGAGGAGCTTGCGTAGGCTCAATTCTGGGACAGCGCCGTGGCAAACGCAAAACACGGACGGTCACAATGCATCAAAAAAGCGCGATCCGTTGACCGATTTCCTGGCGGCGATCAGGTACCCACCGCCGCCCAAGTTATTGCATGGCGATGCTGGGCGGCGGTGGCCCGCCAGGCTGGGCCGCGAGCTTCTCGGCCACCGCCCTTGCGATCGCCATATAGGCTTCGGCATGGGCGCTGTCTGCGACGACGACCGGCGCGCCAATATCGCAGCTGCGCCGTATGTCGGCGTCGAGCGGCACCTCGCCCAGGAAGTCGCAGCCCAGGCGTTTAGCCTCCTCGCGGGCGCCGCCGTGGCCGAAGATCTCCGTTCGCTCACCGCAATGGGGGCAGCGGAAATAGCTCATGTTCTCGACGATTCCGAACACCGGCACCTCGACCTTGCGAAACATGTTGAGGCCGCGGCGCGCGTCGAGGAGGGCGATGTCCTGGGGCGTGGAGACGATCACCGCCCCGGCCAGGGGCACGCGCTGGGCGATGGTGAGCTGCGCGTCGCCGGTGCCCGGCGGCATGTCCACCACCATCACGTCGAGGGCGCCCCATCGCACGTCGCGCAGCATTTGCTCGAGGGCGCTCATCACCATCGGCCCGCGCCAGATCATCGCCGAGTCCTCGGGCACCATGAAGCCGATCGACATGACCTTGACGCCATGCGCCACCATCGGCTCGAGGTGCTTTCCGTCCGGCGAATGGGGGCGGCCCGAGATACCGAGCATGCGCGGCATGGACGGCCCGAAGATGTCGGCGTCGAGAATGCCGGTGGCCAGGCCGAGGCGGGCGAGGCCGAGGGCCAGGTTGACCGCGACGGTGGACTTGCCGACGCCGCCCTTGCCGCTGGCGACGGCGATAATGGCATCGACTTCCGGCACCAGCGGCTTTCGCGGTGGGGTTGCGGTTCGGGCATCGGTTCTGGCATCGGTTCTGGCATCGGCTCCGGCAGGCGCCTGGCGATGCGCGGTGAGGACGGCACTGACCGAGGACACGCCCTCCATGCCGAAGACCGCCGCCTCGGCGGCCTTGCGCACGGGCTCCATCTCCTCGCCCCGCGCCGCTTCGACCTCGATGGCGAAGATGACGTTGCCGTCGCGCACCACGACGCCCGAGACCATGCCGGCGCTGACGATGTCACGGCCGCTGGCGGGGTCGATCACGCCGCCGAGGGCATCGAGGATCGCTTCCTGCCTCAGCCCGCCCATGGTTGAATTCTCCGTGTGGTTGGCAATATCCTAGGCTGGGAAGGGTGCCCCGGCCCGCGATTGCGTTCTCGTCGGCATGCTGTCATATAGGCCGGGCCGGCGAAGCCGGAAAGCCCGATATCCGAACCCACCAGAAGCAGCGGGGAAGCAGCCCAATGCCATGGAGCATTCAAAGCGGCGGCCCATGGGGCGGTGGCGGTGGCCCCTGGGGCTCTAGGCCCGGCGGTCCCGGCGGACCGAGGCCGCCGAACCTGGAGGACTTGCTGAGCAAGGGCCAGGACCGCATGCGCCGGATCCTGCCCGGCGGCCTCGGCACCGGTAAGGGCATGGCGATAGGCGCCCTGGTCGTGGTGGTGCTGTGGCTGATGACGGGATTCTACCGGGTCGACGCCGGCGAGCAGGGGGTCGAGTTGCTGTTCGG
>JAZFQY010000233.1:0-2372 GCA_036445355.1 Alphaproteobacteria bacterium | reverse complement strand
CCCCGGGGTCAGGGTGGTGCGCGGCCGCTTGCCCGGCGCCAGGCCGGCCGGCGCATCCTCGTCGAGCCAGAACATCTGGCCGCGCGCCGACAGGGCGAAGCCGAGCCCCGGCACCACCGGCGAGCCGTTCAGCCAGCCGCCGCTCGGCGTGCCAGAGATCATGTTGCCGTGCCGGTCGATGATGTCGAAATGGGTGGTGTCGCCATGCACCGCGCCGGCCCGGGCAATGGCGCGCTCGAGGTGATGCAGCGGGAACGGCCCGCCGAAGTCGAGCGCTTCGATATGCGCAATGTCCGGCGTCGAGCCCTTGGGCCGGATATTGATCTTGCTGCCGTAGCCGGGCACCACGCCGGGCCGCAACTCGTAGGACGCCTCGTCGCCGACCAGCTTCCGGCGATCGGCATTGTAGCCGTCGTCGAGCAGCGTATCGAAGGGCACGTCGACGAAAGCCGGATCGCCGTAGTACGCCTCGCGGTCGGCGAAGGCGAGCTTGGTGCATTCGATGATGGTATGGACGAATTCGTCGCTCTCGGGCGCCATGGCCGCAAGTTCGAAGCCCTTGAGCAGGGCGAGCTGTTGCAGCGCCACCGGTCCCTGCCCCCAGGGGCCCGTCTTGCATACGGTATAGTCGTGGTAATCGTAAGTCAGCGGGTCCTCGATCGCCGCCCGCCAGTTCGCCAGGTCGTTGCCGGTGAGGAATCCGCGATGGCGGCGGCCGGTGGTGTCGATGACCTCGGTCTCGCGGCAGAAGCGGTCGATCGCCTCGGCGACGAAGCCCTCGTACCAGGCGCGCCGCGCCGCCTCGGCCTGCGCCTCTCGCCCGCCGCCCGCATCCTCGGCCTCATGGAGAATACGCTCGTAGGTGTCCGCCATGGCCGGGGTGCGGAACAGCGCGCCCGGCGCCGGCGGCGCTCCGCCGGGCAGGAAGACCTCGGCGGACGATGTCCACTCGGCCTCGAACAGGGTTTGCACATAGCCGATCGACTCGCTTACCCGCGGGGTCACGGCGAAGCCGTCGCGCGCATAGCCGATGGCGGGCGCCATGACGTCGCGAAGCGACAAGCTGCCGTACTCGCTCAACAGCAGCATCCAGGCGCCGAACGACCCCGGCACCACCGCCGACAACAGCCCGATGCCCGGAACCACGTCGAGGCCGAGATCGCGGTACGCCGCGACCGTAGCCCCCGCCGGCGCCGTGCCCTGGCCGCAGATCACCTTCACCTCGTCCTGTTGGGCGGAATAGAGGATCAACGGCACGTCGCCGCCGGGCCCGTTCTGGTCGGGCTCGAGGATGTGGAGCGAGAGCCCGGTGGCGACCGCCGCGTCGAAGGCGTTGCCGCCCTTCTCCAGCATCGCCATGCCGGCGGCGGTGGCCAGCCAATGGGTCGAGGCAACGACGCCGAAAGTGCCGACAATCTCGGGACGGGTGGTAAACATGAATAGCACTCCTTAATAAGATGGCGGGCTGACGCCCGGAAAAAATTTTAGCCTGGGCGCTACCAGCGGCGCACCACCGCGTCGGTCAACAATTCGGTGCCCGTGTCGGTGACCAGCACGGTCTCCTCGAAATCACCGTAATATCCATTGTGGCGCACGCTGCGCTCGACGCAGAGCACCATGCCGGGCACCAACGGCGTATGATCGTCGGGGATCAACCAGGGGGCGTCCCAGCCCAGGCCGATGCCGTGGCCGAAGCCCTGGAAGCGGCCCTCGAGTTCGAAGCCGCAGGCCTCCAGCGCTTGCCGCCCGGCGATTGCCACGTCCGACGCCAAGGCCCCCGGTACGATGGCGGCGATGCCCGCCCGGACCGCGGCGATGGGCGCTTCATAGGCCTCGACCTGCTGGGGGGTAGGATCGCCGATGGATACCGAACGGGCGTGATCGAAGTAATAGCCGCCGACAACCCCCGACAGGCCGACGTGGAACCACTGGCCGTCGGACAGCGGCTCGTCGGCGCCGTAGGTGGGAAAAGCGCCGCCCACGGCGGCGGCGTTGGCGCCGCCCCGGCCCGAACTCATGAACGAATTGTAGAGCAGCCCGCCGGCGGGAACCAGGACGCCGAGCCCGGCGAGCATGACCTCGCCGTGGGTGACGCCCGGTTTGGCGGCCTCGATCATGGCGTCGGTGGCGCGCGAGCCGACGCCTGAGGAATGGCGCAGCAATGCGATCTCGCCGGGCGATTTGACCAGCCGCAGGGTCTCGAGGATATCGCCGGCGTCGGTCAGGCTGAGGGCCGGCAATTCGCGCGCCAGCGCCTGATGGGCGCTCCAACTCAAGACATCGGCGCCGACGACGCCGACCTCGCCCTCGGCCATGCCGCGGGCCTTGAGCTCGCCCACCAGCGCCTCGACCATGTCGGCGGCGACAACGAT
>JAZFQY010000232.1:0-2075 GCA_036445355.1 Alphaproteobacteria bacterium | reverse complement strand
ACATGAACAAAATTTGCATTGTAGTTGCCGGACCCTGCCGGGTCGGATAACATGCGCCCGATTAGCAGTGGGTGCGCGGCCACATCCGCATGGCGACCGAGAGCGCCGTGTCCGTATGGTGTCCGGTCCGCCGGAGGTATGCGGTGGCACAGAATATACATGCACTGTCAGGGGGTGGCAACGGGAAATGCCAACGTTTACGGCATTTTTCGCGCGGACACGGGCGAAACCGTATCGGATCAAGGGCTTGGGGAATCGGGCTTGAACGGACCGTGTATCACTGGAGCCGGACCTGACCCGATGCCCGAGGTGGACCTCGACCGGACGTCCGTGCGCGAGCTGAACGCCCAGCTTCATGCCCTGGCCCCGGACACCAACGAACGCCTATGGCACATCCGCAACCCGAAGGGACGGCACGCCGTCGCCGCCGGGCTCACGGTGCCGATCCGGGTCGAGGTAGAGGGGCATGTGGGCTACTACTGCGCCGGCATGAACGAGGTCGCCAACGTCGTCATCCACGGCCAGTGTGGTCCGGGCGTGGCCGAGAACATCATGTCGGGCACGGTGCGGGTCAGGGGCAACGCCTCGCAGTCGGCGGCTGCCTCCGGCCAGGGCGGGCTGGTGGTCATCGAGGGCGACGCCAGCGCCCGCTGCGGCATCTCCATTAAAGGGGTGGACATCGTCGTCGCCGGCGCCGTCGGCCATATGAGCGCCTTCATGGCCCAGGCCGGGCGGCTGGTGATCTGCGGCGACGCCGGCGCCGATCTGGGGGACTCGATCTACGAAGCCGAGATCTTCGTCGGGGGCGAGGTCGGGCGCCTGGGCGCCGACTGCGTCGAGAAGGAGATGACCGACGAGCACCGGACGCGCCTGGCCGGGCTCCTGGCCCGCGCCGAGATCACGGCCGACGCCGGGCGCTTCCGCCGCTTCGGCTCGGCGCGGCGGCTGTACAACTTCCATGTCGACCATGCCGACAGCTACTGACCGGCCTGGGGAAGAGGCCCGCCCGGTCGCCGAGCCGCCGCGGCCCTCGCACCTGTTTTCGCCGACGGTGGTGGCGGAGATCCAGCGCGCCGCCGCCACCGGCCTTTACGAGATCCGCGGCTACGGCGCCAAGCGCCGCGTGCCCTGCTTCGACGATCTGGTGTTCCTGGGCGCGTCCATGTCGCGCTATCCTCTCGAGGGCTACCGCGAGCGCTGCGCCACCGACGTAACCCTGGGCACCCGCTTCGCCAAGAAGCCGATCGAGCTCAAGATCCCCATTACCATCGCCGGCATGAGCTTCGGCGCGCTGGGCGCCAACGCCAAGCAGGCGCTGGGACTTGGCGCCACCGCCATGGGCACCAGCACCACCACCGGCGACGGCGGCATGACCGACGAGGAGCGCGAGGCATCGCAGATCCTGGTCTATCAGGTGCTGCCGTCGCGCTACGGCATGAACCCAGTCGATCTGCGCCGCGCCGATGCCATCGAGGTGGTAGTGGGGCAGGGCGCCAAGCCCGGCGGCGGCGGCATGCTGCTGGGCCTGAAGATCACCGAGCGCGTGGCGAAAATGCGCACTCTGCCCGTAGGCATCGACCAGCGCAGCGCCTGCCGCCACCCCGACTGGACTGGCCCCGACGATCTGACGATCAAGATCCAGGAGCTGCGTGAGATCACCGACTGGGAGAAGCCGATCTACGTAAAGATCGGCGCCACGCGCACGAGCTACGACGTCGCCCTGGCGGTCAAGGCCGGGGCCGACGTGATCGTGCTCGACGGCATGGAGGCCGGCACCGGCGCCACCCAGAACGTATTCATCGAGCATGTGGGCATCCCCACCCTGGCGGCGGTGCGCCAGGCAGTCGAGGCGCTGACTGAGCTCGACATGCACCGCAAGGTACAGCTCATCGTCTCCGGCGGTATTCGCTCGGGCGCTGACGTGGCCAAGGCCCTAGCCCTTGGCGCCGATGCGGTGTCCATCGGCACCGCGGCCTTGATAGCCCTCAACTGCAACCGGGCGATCCATGTGGAGGACTACCACGCCATCGGCGCCGAGCCGGGGACCTGCCACCACTGCCACACCGGGCGCTGTC
>JAZFQY010000231.1:0-17379 GCA_036445355.1 Alphaproteobacteria bacterium | reverse complement strand
CAGTATTCTTATTCGACATCAGATATACAGTATAACAAACTGAAATTATTCTCTAAAAACAACGGCGACCCGGCGGTTTTGACGCCCCTTCTTCTCGATCTTGGCGACCCTGACCGGGCCGATCTCGCCGGTGCGGCGGACATGGGTACCGCCGCAGGGTTGCAGGTCCAGCCCCGCGACCCGGATGAGTCGCACGCGCCCGGCGCCCCTGGGAGGTTGGACCGACATGGTCTTGATCAACTCAGGGTTGGCATCCAGCTCGGCATCGGTGATCCATTCGGTGGCGACGGCATGGTCCACGGCGATCAGCCGGTTGAGCTCGCTCGTGATCCGGTCCTTGTCCAGTCCCGCCTCGGGGATGTCGAAATCGAGGCGGCCGCGCTCGGCGCCGACCTGGCCGCCGGTCACCGGATAGGGCAGCACCGCGGAGAGCAAGTGCAGGCAGGTGTGCATGCGCATGTGCCGATAGCGGCGCGGCCAGTCGATCTCGGCGTTGAGCCGGGCGCCCGGCGGCGGCAGGTCCTGGCCTTCCTCGGGCACGTGCACCACCTCGTCGGGAGCCTCGCCCTTGACCGCGGTGGCGATGCCGAGTTCGCCGCCGTCGCTCAGGCGCAGCACGCCGCAATCGCCGGGCTGGCCGCCGCCGGTGGGATAGAAAACGGTGCGGTCGAGGATGACGCCGCCGCGGTCGTTGATCGCGACGACCGTGGCCTCGCAGGCGCGGGCGTATGGGTCGTCGCGAAAGACCGGCTCGGTGGCCACCGCCTCAATCCTCGAGCCAATCGGCGACCGGCAGCCCCTTCTCGCGCAGGAAGATCGGGTTGAACAGCCGCGTTTGGTAGCGGGTGCCGAAATCGGCGAGAATGGTGACGATGGTGTGCCCGGGGCCCATGTCCCTGGCCATACGCACGGCGCCGGCGACGTTGATGCCGCTGGAGGCACCGAGGCATAGGCCCTCATGCTTGAGCATGTCGAAGACGACTTGCACCGCCTCGGCGTCCGGGATCTGGTAGGCGTCGTCGATGGGGGCGTCCTCGAGGTTGCCGGTGATGCGGCCCTGGCCGATGCCTTCGGTGATCGAACTGCCCTCGGACTTGAGCTCGCCGTGCTTGATCCAGTTGTACATGGCGGCGCCCATGGGATCGGCGGCGGCGGTGACGATGTCCTTGTTCCTCTCCTTCAGGAACATGCCCGCCCCGGCGAGGGTGCCGCCGGTGCCGATGGCGCAGGTGAAGCCGTCGATGCGGCCGCCGGTCTGTTCCCAGATCTCGGGCCCGGTGGAGCGGAAATGGCCGTCGCGGTTGGAGACGTTGTCCCACTGGTTGGCATAGAGGACGCCGTTGGGCTCGGTCTCCGCCAGCTCCTCGGCCAGGCGCGCGGCGACGTGAACGTAGTTGTTCGGGTCCTTGTATGGCACCGCCGGCACCTCGCGCAGCTCCGCGCCGCACAGCCGCAGCATGTCCTTCTTCTCCTGCGACTGGGTCTCCGGGATCACGATCACCGTGCGGTAGCCGCGGGCGTTGCCGACCAGGGCCAGCCCGATGCCGGTATTGCCGGCGGTGCCCTCGACCACGACGCCGCCGGGCCTGAGCTCGCCGCGCGCCTCGGCGTCGAGAATGATGTACTTCGCCGCCCGGTCCTTGACCGAGCCGCCGGGGTTGAGGAACTCGGCCTTGCCGAGAATGGTGCAGCCAGTCTCCTCGGAGATTTTCAGGAGATTGATGAGCGGCGTGTTGCCGACGGCGTCGATGAATCCCTCGCGAATGTCCATTTGTTGTTACCGATCACTGATAGCGTCGAAGGCCGGGCGAGACTAGCCGTCGGCCCCGGACCCCGCAAGTGGGGCGCCGGTCACGCCGACCACTGGCGGCGCAGCGCGACGCGGTTCAGCGCCAGCCACTGCAGGGCGATCACCGGCGGCGCACTGTAGATGGCGCCGGTGCGCACCATCTCGAACGCCGCCGCCGCGTCCACCACCTGCACGCGGATGTCCTCGCCCTCGTCCGCGAGGCCGTGCACCCCGTCTACGCCCTGGGTCGAGACCTCGCCGCAATAAAGGGCGACGATTTCGGTGCATCCGCCCGGCGAGACGATGACGTCGGCGATTTTCTCCATGCGGCCGATGGTGCAGCCCGCCTCCTCCAGCGCCTCGCGCCGGGCGACGGCCTCGGGCGCCTCGTGCGGCGGCATGATGCCGGCGATGATCTCCACCAGCCACGGGTCGCGCTCGCCGGCGAAGGCGCCGATGCGGAACTGCTCGATCAGCACCACCTCGTCGCGCGCCGGATCGTAGGGCAGCACCGCCGCGGCGTGGCCGCGCTCGAACACCTCGCGCGTGATCGGCCGGCCCATGCCGCCGGCGAACAGGGCATGGCGCAACCGGTAGCGCTCGACCCGGAAGTAGCCGTCATAGGCGCGTGCGCGCTCGATCACCTCGACGGCGCGCTCTCGCTGCTCTCTTGGCTTGCGGGCCACGGTGAAATCCTCCGGCGACATTGGCGGGCACGCTCTTGGATACACCACCCGATCCGCCGTCGCCACGCCGGGGGCATTGGCGCTAATGTCGGTCGCAGCGACGGTAATGGAGGCCCACGACCATGCGCAGCGAGAAGTTGACCTTTCCCGGCGCCCAGGGCAGCGAGCTGGCGGCGCGCCTGGACCTGCCCGACGGCGCCCCCCGCGCCACTGCCCTGTTCGCCCACTGCTTCACCTGTACCAAGGACATCTTCGCCGCCGCGCGCATCGCCCACAGCCTGGCGGCGCGGGGCATCGCGGTGCTGCGCTTCGACTTCACCGGCCTCGGCCACAGCGAGGGGGAGTTCGCCAACACCGATTTCTCCTCCAATGTGGGCGATTTGGTGGCGGCGGCGGCGCACATGCGCGCCCGCGGGATGGCGCCCCGGATTCTCGTCGGCCACAGTTTGGGTGGGGCGGCGGTACTGGCGGCGGCGGCCGAGGTGCCGGAGGCGAAGGCGGTCGCCACCATCGGCGCGCCCGCCGACCCGGGCCATGTCGCGCATCTGTTGCGGGACTCGGCGGACGAGATCGCCGCCAAGGGCGAGGCGGAGGTCGTGATCGCCGGCCGCGCATTCCGTATCCGCAAGCAGTTCCTCGACGACATCGCCGGCCAGAATCTTTCGGACCATATCGCCGGCCTGCGCAAGGCGCTACTGGTCCTGCATGCGCCGCGCGACGAGGTGGTGAGCATCGACAACGCGGCCGCCATCTTCACCGCCGCCAAGCACCCCAAGAGCTTCGTCTCCCTCGACGACGCCGACCACCTGCTCACCCGCAAGGCGGACGCGATCTACGTGGCCGAGGTTTTGGCGAGCTGGGCCGGCCGCTATGTCGAAGCACCCGATGCCGGCGCGGCGCCCGAGCTCCAGGCGGAGGCGGGCGAGGTCGTGGTCGGCGAGACCCTGGAGGGACGCTTCGGGCAGGCGATCGCCGCCGGGCCGCATCGACTGTCCGCCGACGAGCCCGCCGCCTTCGGCGGCGACGACACCGGCCCGTCGCCCTACGACTTGCTGCTGGCGGCGCTCGGCGCCTGCACCTC
The DNA here is from genome assembly GCA_036445355.1 of Alphaproteobacteria bacterium. GTDB lineage: Bacteria > Pseudomonadota > Alphaproteobacteria > UBA6615 > UBA6615 > JAZFQY01. Next base: position 13,823 of record JAZFQY010000231.1, on the reverse strand, counting down.
GATGACCCTGCGCATGTATGCCGCGCGCAAACGGTTGCCCCTGGAGCGCGTGACGGTGCGCCTGCGTCACGACAAGGTGCATGCCGAGGACTGCGAGGACTGCGAGCGACCCTCGGCGCGGATCGATCGCATCGAGCGCCAGATCACGCTCGCCGGCGACCTGGACGACGCGGCGCGGGCGCGCCTTTTGGAGATCGCCGACAAATGTCCGGTGCACCGCACACTCGAAAGCAAGGTGATTATCGAATGTCGGCTGATCCCGTGAGCCCGGCTTCGTCGCGCGACGCGGATGCGGCGACGCCGCTGTGATTTGCCGTAAGTCACTGAGATTTGGGCGCGAAGCGCCGTTCAGTTGTGCCAAGAATGCTTTGTGCGAGTCACGACGCAAGATTTTCGATTTGACACAAGGTGGTCGAGTAGGGATAATAAACATCACGCTAATAATCGTAAGACAAGCGCCGGAACGCTAGTCTAAGAAGGGCTAGCGTTTATTTTTTGATGCAACAAAGAACAACCAAAATTATTTCGCCAATGTGAAGTGGACGGAGCGATGTACTTCTTCGTTCGATCGGTTCACTTTCGAACCCAAGTAGAGTGGAGGGCCTAGGAATGGTTGAGGACAAATGGTGGAAGCGCGCGGCCAAGACCCATTCGGCGATACCGGAACTCGCCGAGCAGTTGCGCAAGGGCGAAATCGGGCGGCGCGATTTCCTGCGCACGGCGACGCTGCTCGGCCTGTCCGCGACGGCCGCCTATGCGCTGGCCGGCAAGATGACCGGCGCGCATTTCGTGCCGCGGGCGATGGCCCAGGCCGGAAAGCGCGGCGGCAATCTACGCGTCTCGATGTTCGTCAAGGAAATCACCGATCCGGCGATCTTTGACTGGTCGGAGAAGGGCAATGTGGCGCGCCAGTTCGTCGATCCGATCGTGCGCATCAGTCCGGACAACATCGCCACGCCGCATTTGGCCGAGAGCTGGCAGGCATCGGAGGACCTGAAGACCTGGACCTTCAAGCTGCGCCAGGACATCAAATGGTCGAACGGCGACGATTTCGGCGCCGACGACATCATCTTCAACTTCACCCGCTGGATCGATCCCAACACCGGATCCTCCAACGAGAACCGTTTCTCGGCCTTGAAAGAGCCGCCGGAGAAGATCGACGACCATTCGGTGCGCTTCAATCTGGAGCGACCGGAACTGGCAATGCCGGAGAGCATGGGTGACTATCCGGCGCTGATCGTGCACCGCCGGTTCTCGGACGAGGGCGGTGATCTGTCAAAGAACCCCGTCGGCACCGGCGCCTTCGAGCTAGTCGAGTTCAATGTCGGCGAGCGCGCGGTCTTGCGCCGCCGCGCCGACCGGCACTGGTCCGGCGAGGTCTATCTGGACCAGATCACCTATATCGATCTCGGTGGCGACGCGAGCGCCGAGATCAACGCCTTCGTCTCCGGCCAGGTCGACCTCAGTCACCTGACATCGGTGGAGCAGGTGCTGGCCATCCGGCAAATCCCCGGGCTGGTTCTCCATGAAACGGCGACGGCGCAAACCGGCGTCGTGCGCATGCGCCTGACCGAGGAGCCGTGGGGCAACGCCAAGTTGCGCCAGGCGGTGCTGGCGGCGATCGACAATCAAAGGATCCTGGAGATCGCCTATCAAGGGCTCGGCCTGCCCGGCGAGGACCATCACGTCGCGCCGGTACATCCTGCCTATGCCGACCTGCCCGACAAGAAGCAGGACTACGATCTGGCGCGCCGGCTCCTGGCCGAGGCCGGCCATGCCAACGGCATCGAATTCGACGTCCAGTGCGTCGATAGCCCGGAGTGGGAGCAGAACACGACCATCGCCATTGCCGAGATGCTGCGCCCAGCGGGTATTACGGCCAATGTCAATGTGCTGCCCGGCAAGACCTATTGGGACAGATGGGACAAGTGGCCGTTCAGCCTGACCTCGTGGACGCACCGCGCCCTCGCAACTCAGGTGCTTAACCTGGGCTACCGCAAGGGCGGCGTGTGGAACGAGACCGCCTACGCCAATCCGGAGTTCGACCGCCTGCTCGACCAGGCGGGCGGAACGGTCGACGTCAACGAGCGCCGCAAGGTCATGGCGAAGCTGGAGAAATTGATGCAGGACGACGCCATCATCATCCAGCCCTATTGGCGGTCGATCTTTACGACCTCGACCGACAAGGTCCGCAACTACAATGTGCAGCCGGCCCTGGAGCAGCACCTGAATCAGGTCTGGCTGGACGCCTGAGGAAATTCTCGACGGCCGTCGCGGTGAAACAAGCCGCGGCGGCCGGATATTATGAGCAGCGGTAGAAAGGCCCACGGGTGGCGATCCTGATACTCAGACGGATCGGCAACATGGCCGTGGTCATGCTGGTCGTCTCCGTGGTGCTGTATCTCCTGCTCGAGATCGATATCGAAAATGTCGCGGTGAAGGTCTTGGGGCCGTTCGCCTCCGAGGCAGGGCGCAACGCCTGGCTCGAGCGCAACGGCTATTTCGATCCCCTTTACGTGCGTTATTTCCGATGGCTCGGCGGCTTCGTCACCGGCGATTTCGGCCAGTCGGTCATGAACAAGGCGCCGGTGGCCGATGTGCTGTGGCCGCGGCTGGCGAACACGGCGCTGTTGGGTCTGCTCACCCTTTTGATCGTCGTGCCCTTGTCCCTGGTCCTTGGCGTGCTCGCGGGCATGCGCGAGGGCTCGCGCACCGACCGGACGATCACGGTCGCCAGCGTCGTGACGACCTCGGTGCCCGAGTTCGCCAGCGCCGTCTTCATCGCCTTTGTCTTCGTCTTCTGGTTCCCCATTCTGCCCGGAACCAGCGGCATGGCGGCCGGCTTCGACTGGAAGCAGCTCGTCATGCCGGTCATGGTGTTGGTCTTGTACGACTTCGGCTATGTCACGCGCATGACGCGGGCGTCGATGGCCGAGGTCATGACCACCCCCTACATCCGCACCGCGGTGCTCAAGGGGCTGCCCTTCCGCCGCGTGATCCTGCGCCACGCTTTGCGCAATGCGCTCATTGCGCCGTTCACGGTCATCATGCTGCAGATCCCATGGCTGCTCTCGGGCGTGATCGTGGTCGAGTACTTCTTCGCCTACAAGGGCTTCGGTTCCCTCCTGCTGGAGGCGTCGCTCAATCAGGACATATTCGTGATCGAGGCCTGCACCATGGTGGCGGTGTTCGTGGCGGTGTCGACGCAAACGATCTCCGACATCGCCTACACCTACCTCAATCCGCGCATTCGGTTCACATGAGGGCGGCATGGCGGTGAGCGAGCAACGCGCGGTCGCGGGGCCCTCCGGCGAGGTGCTGCGTGCCCTGAGGCGCGGCCTCGGCACCTTCGCCCTCATGCGCGAGAGCCCGGTCGGAGTCGTCGGCGCGCTTCTGGTGCTGTTCTGGGTGATTGTTGCGATTCTAGCGCCTGCCCTGGCGCCCTTTGGGCCGACGGAGACGATCTTGCCCTTCGCCAAGCCGGGTGCCGCGGCACCCGGTGGCGGCAGCTTCATTCTCGGCACCGATACGCTGGGCCGGGACGTGCTCTCGCGCATCATCTGGGGCTCGCGCACGGTGCTGCTCTACGCGCCGCTCGCGACCTTCGTGGCCTACGTCGTCGGCATCGCCATGGGCGTCTCGGCGGCCTATTTCCGCGGCTTTACCGATACAGCATTGTCCTTCGTTTCCAATGTGATCCTGTCGTTCCCGGTGATGGTACTCTATGTGCTGATCATCACCACCTTCGGCCCGTCTGGGATCAACGTCGTGCTCGCGGTCATATTCGCCAGCGCGCCGGCGATCATGCGCATCGTGCGCGGGCTGGTGCTCGATCTGCGGGCGCGGGAATACGTGGCGGCGGCCCAGACGAGGGGCGAGAGCGCCTGGTACATCATGCTCATCGAGATCCTGCCCAACGCCCGCGGGCCGCTCATCGTCGACGCCTGCCTGCGCATGGGCTACGTCACCATCATCATCGGCGTCCTCGGCTTCCTCGGCCTCGGCCTGCCGCCGCCGACGCCCGATTGGGGCGGCATGGTCAGCGACGCCCGCGCCGTGGCGACCGTCTTTCCGCACATGGCGGTCTTCCCCTGCTTCGCGATTACCTCGCTGGTGCTCGGCCTCAATCTGCTCGCCGACGGTCTGCGCGACATTTCCATGAGGGACTGATGGCCGCGCTGCTCGAAATCGAGAACCTCTGCGTCTCCTACTTCACGCGCGCCGGCGAGATCCCGGCCGTCGCCGACTTCGATTTGCGCCTCGAGGCGGGCGAGGCGGTGGGGCTCGTGGGCGAGTCCGGCTGCGGCAAGACCACCGTGGCGATGGCGATCATGCGCCATCTCGGCCGCAACGGCGCCATCGTCGGCGGCAGCATTCGCTTCAAGGGCCAGGAACTGACCGAACTCGCGGAGGCGGAGTTGCGCGCCTTGCGCGGGGCCCAGATCGCCATGGTCTATCAGGAGCCTATGGCGGCGCTCAATCCCTCCATGATTCTCGGCGAGCAGCTCATGGAGGTGCCGATCTGCCACGAGCGCGTCGGCCGCGCCGAGGCGCGCCGGCGTGCGCGCGAGATGTTGGGGAATGTAAACCTGCCGGACCCGGATCGGATGATGGCCTCCTACCCGCACCAGGTCTCCGGCGGCCAGCAGCAGCGCGTGTTGATCGCCATGGCGCTGCTGTCGAATCCGGCGCTGCTGTTGCTCGACGAGCCGACGACCGCCCTCGACGTGACGGTGGAGGCCGGCATCGTCGAACTTATTGCCGAGATCGGCCGCAGGTTCGGCACCGGCATGCTCTACATCTCGCACAATCTCGGGCTCATCCGCGAGACCTGCGACCGGGTGTGCGTCATGTATTCGGGCGAAGCGGTGGAAACCGGCGGCGTGTCGCAGGTCTTCCAGGCGCCGGCGCATCCCTACACGCGCGGCCTCATTGGCTGTGTCGCCCTGCCGTCGATGGATCGCTTCGGCCGGCCCTTGACGCCCATCCGCGGCCAGCTGCCCTTGCCGAATCGGCGCCCGGCGGGGTGTAATTTCGGGCCCAGATGCGATTTCTTCGTGGCCGGACAGTGCGACGAGGGCGCCATCGCCATGTTGCAAGTCGATGGCAATGGGCATCGGGCACGCTGCGGCCGATGGGACAAGATCGACTGGCACGCACACCGGCCGGATGCGCCGGTCTACGAGCCGGTCGAGCCGGGCGAAGCGGTGCTCGAAGTGCGCGACATGCACAAATACTACGAGGTGCGCGAGACCTCACTCACCGCGATCATCTCACGGCGCAAGGCCAAATACATCAAAGCCAACGAGGCCCTCGATTTCCGGGCCCACAAGGGCGAGACGGTCGCCATCGTCGGCGAGTCCGGCTGCGGCAAGTCGACCTTCGCCAAGGTGCTGATGGGACTGGAGACCGCGACCGGCGGCGAAATCGTGTTCGCCGGCCGGGACATCTCCGGCATCGAGGTGCAGGCGCGCTCGCAGGAGCAGATCAGCTCCCTGCAAATGGTCTTCCAGAACCCGTTCGATACCCTCAACCCCAGCCACACGGTGGGTGGCCAGATCATGCGCGTCATCCGCAAGTTCGGCGACGAACGCGACCGGCGCCGGGTGCGCGAGCGCATGCTGGACCTGCTCGACACGGTGAAGCTGCCGCGGGAATTCGCGCGTCGCCGGCCGCGCCAGCTCTCCGGCGGCCAGAAGCAGCGCGTCGGCATCGCGCGCGCTTTCGCCGGCAACCCGGCGACGGTGGTCGCCGACGAGCCGGTGTCGGCGCTCGACGTCTCGGTGGCGGCGGCGATCACCGCACTACTGCTCGACATACAGCGCAAGCACGAGACGACGCTCCTGTTCATTAGCCACGATCTGGGCATTGTGCGCTATCTCGCCGACCGGGTGATCGTCATGTATCTCGGTCGCATCATGGAGCAGGGCACGACCGACGAGGTGTTCGGCCCGCCCTATCACCCCTATACCGAGGCGCTCCTGTCCGCCGTGCCGGTGGCCGACACGCGGGTGGAGAAGCGCCGTATCATCCTCGAGGGCACCGTGCCCAGCGCCCTCGATCCGCCCGATGGCTGTCCCTTCGCCAGCCGCTGCCCACGCAAGCTGGGCGCGGTGTGCGATCGCGAGCGCCCGCCGGAGCAGAGGACGGCGAGCGGCCACGTCATCGCCTGCCACATTCCGCTCGACGAATTGTCCAAAGTGGAACCGGTCTTCCGCGTGCGCGCCGCCGCGGAATAGGGGGCCGCGTGCCGTAGGCCCATATCATAAGCCAAGGGCAACCGGGCCTCGCCCGTCGTCAAGCTCAGGCCCTCATGTTGAGCCCGTCGAAGCATGAGGGCCGCGGTCCAGTATCCGGTCCGCGATTAAAGTCTCAGACTAACTCCAGAACCGCCCGCTGGCGCCGATCAGCACGGTCAGGATCCCCAGGGTCAGGTTGATCGCGATGATGCGCCGGATGGTGTCGTGGCGCCTCACGGCTTCCGGCCAGTCGCCGGCGTCGGCGGCGCGGCGCATCTTCGGCCACACCGCGAAATAGAGGTGGCCGAAGAGCAGGATCATCAGCCAGCCCGTCCCCTGCATGATGTTGACGTGCATGGGCAGCCCTGCGAATCCGCCATAATTGACGAACACCGCCCAATAGCCGGTCACCAGCAGTACCACGATCGAGACCGCGACCCAGGGCAGGAAGCGCTCGAGGATGCCGCGCATGAGGCGCATCGGTGCCGGCGGCTCCAATACGCCGAGGGCCGGGCGCAGACAAATATAGGCGTAGAACATGCCGCCCACCCAAACCACGGCGGCGAGCGCATGCAGTGCGACGGCGATGAACATGGGCGTGCCCCCGATGTTGCGCTAGCTACATGCAGTCGATTCGCGCCTGTGGCAAGCGCCTCAATGAAAGTCCCGCGAGCGCACGCGTATCTGCGCGCGGCGCGGGTGGGCGCGCGGGTCGGGCGGGCTCGGGTGTGTGACCGCGTCGGCGGGGGGATGGCCGGGATGCGCCGGGCCGGCGCCGTCGGCCAGTTCGTCGAGCAGATGTGAGAGATCAACGAGGCGCCGTGCGATGACGTGGGCGACGATGCCCTCGCGCTGCAGCACGCCCTCGACAAACAGCAGGCGCGCCGACAGGATCACCCGGCGGAAGCGCTCGAAGATATCGGGCCAGACGATGACGTTGGCGGTGCCGGTCTCGTCCTCGAGGGTGGCGAAGATGACGCCCTTGGCGCTGCCCGGGCGCTGACGTACCAACACCAGCCCCGCCACCGTCACCTTGCGGTCGGGGGTGATGTCCATCAGCCGTTCGCTCGCCACCGCGCCGCGGCGCGCCATGCCGGCGCGCAGCAGCTTCATCGGGTGGTGCTTCAGCGACAGGCGCAGGGCGGCGTAGTCGTTGGCCACCGCCTCGCCCGGCTGCTCCGCCGGCAGGGCCACGGTTGTTTCGCGCGACCATCCCGGCGGGGCCTCGCCGCCGGTCGGCCAGCGCGCGCGGGATATCGCATGCCCCCCACCCTCCCGCACAAGGGGGGAGGGGGTCTCTTGCTGTATCGCGGGATTTGTAGGGGCGGGTTTGAAACCCGCCCCCACGGTCCTACCTTGCGCCTCGGCGGCGGCGAACAGGGGCGGCGGCGGCGCGCCCAGGGCGCGCACCGCCCAGATGGCCTCGCGCCGGGCGAGGCCCATGGAGGCGAAGGCGTCGGCCTCGGCCAGTTGCGCCAGCGCCCTGGCCGACACCCCGGCCCGCCGCCACAGGGCGCGCGGGTCGGCGTAACCGGGTTCGCGCGCGGCGGCGATGGCCTCGGCGTCCTCCTCACGGAAGCCCTTGATCTGGCGCAGGCCCAGACGCAGGGCGAACGCTCTGGTCGCCGATTTATCGCGGGTTACTCCCACCCAATCCTCCCCCATCGAGGGGGAGGGGGATTTTGCCGGGCCTGTAGGGGCCGGTTTGAAACCGGCCCCTACCATCGCCTCGCTTCCGTTATCGGGGAGGGGTGGGGTGGGGGGTGTTGTTATTTCCCGACCGCCAACCGCCTCCAGGGTGCAGTCCCAGTGGCTGTGATTGACGTCGACCCCGCGCACCTCGACGCCGTGCTGGCGCGCGTCGCGCACGATCTGCGCCGGGGCGTAGAAGCCCATGGGCTGGCTGTTCAACAGCGCACAGGCGAACACCTCCGGGTAGTAGCACTTGAACCAGGCCGAGACATAGACGAGGAGCGCGAAGCTGGCGGCGTGGCTTTCCGGAAAGCCGTACTCGCCGAAGCCCTCGATCTGGTGGAAGCAGCGCTCGGCGAAGCCGCGCTCGTAGCCGCGCGCCGCCATGCCCTCGACCAGCTTGTCGCGGAAGGTGTGGATGGTGCCGGTGTGGCGGAAGGTGGCCATGGCGCGGCGCAGGCGGTCGGCCTCGGCCGGCGTGAAGCCGGCGGCGACGATGGCAATCTTCATCGCCTGCTCCTGGAACAGGGGCACGCCCAGGGTCTTGCCCAGCACCTCCTCCAGTTCCGGCGAGGGGAAGGTCACCCGCTCCTCGCCGTTGCGCCGGCGCAGATAGGGATGGACCATGTCGCCCTGGATCGGCCCCGGGCGCACGATCGCCACCTCGATCACCAGATCGTAGAAGCCGCGCGGCTTCATGCGCGGCAGGAAGGCCATCTGCGCCCGGCTCTCGACCTGGAACACGCCCAGGGAGTCGGCGTTGCACAGCATGTCGTAGACCGCCGGGGCCTCGGCCGGCACGGTGGCGAGATCGAGGCGCCGGCCATGGTGCCGCGCCAACAAGTCGAAGCCCTTGCGGATGCAGGTGAGCATGCCCAGGCCGAGGACGTCGATCTTGAGGATGCCGAGGGCGTCGAGGTCGTTCTTGTCCCACTCGATGACGGTGCGGTCTTCCATGGCCGCGTTCTCGATCGGCACCATCTCGTCGAGGCGGCCCTTGGTGATGACGAAGCCGCCCACATGCTGGCTCAGATGGCGCGGGAAGCCGATCAGCTCACGGGTGAGGGCGAGGACGCGCGCCAGGGTCGGCTCGGTTGGATCGAGGCCGAGCTCGCGCGCCACCTGCTCCGCCAGCCCCTCGCTCGACCGGCCCCAGACCTGGCCGGCGAGGGCCCCCACCGTGTCCTCGGAGAGCCCCATGGCCTTGCCCACCTCGCGCACGGCGCTGCGCGCGCGATAGGAGATGACCGTGGCGGCGAGGCCGGCGCGCGCGCGCCCGTACTTCGCATAGATGTACTGGATCACCTCCTCGCGCCGCTCGTGCTCGAAATCGACGTCGATGTCGGGCGGCTCGTTGCGCTCGGCGGAGACGAAGCGCTCGAACAGGAGGTCGAGCTGGGCCGGGTCGACGGCGGTGATGCCCAGGCAGTAGCAGACGGCGGAGTTGGCCGCCGAGCCGCGCCCCTGGCACAGGATGCCGCGCGAGCGGGCGAAGCGCACGATGTCGTGCACGGTGAGGAAGTAGGGGGCGTAGCGCAGCTCGGCGACGAGCTCGAGCTCGTGCGCGATCTGGGTGCGCACCTTGTCGGGTACACCATCGGGATAGCGCTCGTCCGCGCCCGCCCAGGCGAGGCGGGCGAGCTCCTCGTCCGGCGTGCGTCCGTCGGGCACCGGGTCGACGGGGTAGTCGTAGCGCAGCTCCTCGAGGCTGAAGCGGCAGCGTTCGGCGATCTCGAGGGTGCGCGCCAGCGCATCCTCGTGGCCGCGGAACAGGCGCGCCATCTCCGCCGCCGGCTTCAGGTGGCGCTCGGCGTTGGCGGCCAGGCGGTGGCCGGCCTCGTGGATGGTGCAGTGCTCGCGGATGCAGGTGAGCACGTCCATGAGGGGACGGCGCTCGGGCGCGTGGGCGTGGACGTCGTTGGTGGCGACCAGGGGCGCGCCGGTCTCCGTGGCCAGCGCCGCCAGGGACGCGAGGCGGCGCCCATCGTCGCCACGATAGAGGTGCTGGCCGGCGAGGTAGCAGCGCCCGGCGAAGGCGCGCGCATAGATGCGGAGTTGATCGGCGAAGTCCTCGCCCGCGATGCCGGCCAGGTCGTCGGGCGGCAGGACGACGAAGACCTGCCCCTCGCCGTGCGCCAGCACGTCGGCGCGCACGAGCCGGCACTGGCCCTTCTCGGTCCGCCTTTTGCCCAGGGTGAGCAGACGCGCTAGGCGGCCATAGGCGACGCGGTCGGTGGGAAAGCACAGGAGCGACGGCGCGTCCTCGAGATCGAGCCGCGCCCCCACCAGCAGACGGATGCCGGCCTCGCGCGCGCCCAGATGCGCGCGCACGACGCCGGCGAGGGTGTTGCGGTCGGTGACGGCGATCGCGCGGTGGCCGAGGGCGGCGGCCGCCGCCGCCATCTCCTCCGGATGCGAGGCGCCGGTGAGGAAGGTGAAGTTGGTGGTGACCTGCAGCTCGACGTAGTCGGTCATTCAGCAATGACTTCCGATAGATGACGAACGCGCTCGCCAAATGCATTTGCTCGGGCCGTGGCGCACAGCCGCGCGTCGGCGGTGACTAAGATACCTTCCACATTCTCAGCGCAGGCGAGGTAGAGACAATCGTAGACCGGGTGATTAAGAGCAAAAGCGATTTCCATCGCGCGTTCACAAAGGGCTTGTGACGGATGAGTGATTTTGATGAAATGCTGGGTCGCCAATATGGCAGTCACAGCTGACGTGCGTGAGAGTTCGCCGCGCATGCACTTCTTCCATACGACATTGCTCACTTCCGCGAAGATAAAATCGGGCGCTTGCAACCGACCAATGTCGTCGAGGATTATCAAGGCCTGATCGCGCAGGTCCTCGAACGCGAACCATTTGACGACGACGCTGGCATCGACGACATCGTCACCGGTCGCGATCCTCACGCAGAAGTTCGACGCTATCGGTCTGCTCCACGCCCTTGGGCGTCATTGCCGCAATGCGGTTGGCGAGGGCGCGCGCTTCTTTGGCCGTCAACCGCCGGGCCTCGTTCGACAGGATGGCGCGCAGTTCGGCCTCCAGGGAACGGTGGTTCGCCTTGGCCTGGGCCTTGAGTTCCTTGACGACATCGTCGTCGAGATTGCGGATCGTCAGGTTTGCCATGTTGGCCTCTTTTGCTGGCATTATGCTAGCATAACGCCAGCAAATTTCCATCACCCGAACAACCCGTGCAGGAACCAGCGCGGGGCGGTGCCGGTGCCGTAGAGCCCCTCGCGGTAGAGCCAGAAACGCCGGCCCTGGGCGTCCTCGACCCGGTAGTAGTCGCGGGTGGTCTGGCCGTCGCTGCCGGGCGTGACGGGACCGCGCCACCATTCGGGGGCCAGGCGCTCCGGCCCGTCGGCGCGCGCCACCCGGTACATCCGCCCCTGCCAGCGGAACAGCCGCGGCGGGTCGTCGGGCACCGGCGCCATGGCCGCCACCGGCTGCGGCGCCATGGCCGCCACCGGCTGCGGCGGCGCCAGCAGGCGCACCGGGCGCGGGCCCGCCTGGGTGCCGGGATGGGTATTGGGTTTATCCACCCCCCACCCCGGCCCTCTCCCACAAGGGGGGAGGGGGTCTTCCGGAGCAGCGCCCACGCCATGAGCCCTCCCCCTCGATGGGGCAGGTGACGAGCGATGCTTCCCCGATCCACCGCCGCCTACCAGCGTGGGCACCTGCGCCCGCTCCGGCAGGTGGCTCGCCCGTGCCCGCAACTGTCGTACGGCCGCCGCCCCGAGGCGGCTCACCAGCCGGTCGTTGAGCGCCGCCAGGGCGGCGGCGTCCTCCACGCTGCCGCCATCCCCGGACTTGCGGTCGAGGGCGGTTTGCACCGGCGCTAGGGGCTGGCTTTCGAGCACGGCCAGCACCAGCAGGTCGACCATGCTTTCGGCCGTCGCCTCGGTCCGCTCGGGCAGGCGCTCGAGGGAAGCGGCGAGGAGGCGCATCAGGTGCCCGGGGTCGCGGCTGGCGCGGCTGGTGCCGACGGCGGCGCGGTCGACATGGTCGCCGACCCGGTAGAGCGCCAGCTCCAGCCGCCGGACGCCGCGCCCGGCACGCTCCAGGCGTTCGCACAGGGCGGCGAGCAGGCGACGGGCCCCGGCCTCCACGTCCTCGGGCCGGGCGACGGGCTCGGGGAAGGCGAGGCGCAGGCGGCTGGCGGGCGCCGACGGGCGCGGCGCGATCGGCTCCTCGATCCGGCCCAGGGCCTGGTCGATGCGGCGCACCGGCTCGGCGCCGAAGCGGGCGGCGAGCCCGGCGCGGGGCAGGGGGAGCACGTCGCCGATGGTGCGCAGGCCGAGCCGGATGAGGCCGGCATGGGCCTCCGGGGCGAGGCGCAGGCCGGCCACGGGCAGTGGCGCCAGCGCCTCGGCGCCCGCCGGCGCCAGCCGCCAGTGGGCACCGGCGGGGACGCCGAAACGGGCGAGCGCCCAGGCGGCGCCGGGCGTATCGGCGAGGCCGGCGCGAACGGCGTAGCCGAGACGATCGAGGCGATGGGTGAGGTCGGCGATGAGCGCCTCCTCGCCGCCGAACAGGTGGGCCGCGCCGGAGATGTCGATCCAGATCCCGCCGGCGCCGTCGGCCTCGATCCCGTCGACGGCGGTCCACGGGCTGTAGCGGCCGCACCAGTCGGCCAGCGCGGCGAGGGCCTTGGCCTCCCCCGCCGGGTCGTGCTCGACCGCGCGCAGGTCCGGCACCAGTGCGTGCGCGTCGGCGAGCGCCATGTCGGGCCGCAGGCCGGCCAGCTCGGCGGCCCGGTTGACGGCGACCAGGCGGACGCCGCGGCCGCCCTCGGCGGTGAGCGTGACGAGGGGCTCAGACCGCCAGGGCGTAGGGCCGTCCGCCGCCTCGCGCCGCCGGCACAGCCGGTCGGTCGGAAAGCGGGGCAGCCAGAGCGAGATCACCCGTCGCATGGCACCATTCCACCGTCCACGCCGCCGGCCGGCCGCCGCGGCAGCGCAGGAGCTCCAGCCGCCAGCGTGCCGTGCCCACCGGCGGCACGCCGCCATTGCTGCGCGCCGCCAGCCTGTTAACCTCTTCGTCAACCTCCCCGGAGCCGCCGGCGGCGACGCGCCAGCGGGTGACGCTGGCGGTGGGGGCGCCCCCCGCCTCGGGCCGCAGCAGGAAGGCGCCGGCGCCGCCGGCCTCGGCGGCGAGCTGCAGGCGGCGGCTGGCGGTGAGATCGACGGTGCCGATTTCGGCCACCACTGCGCCCACGGCCGGCTCGCGCAGGGCCTCCTCCATCGCCCATAGCGCCGCCGTGCCGCGCGCCGAAACCACGATCAGGGCCGCCGCCGCCAGGCCGACGGCGGCGAGGCCGGGGGCATAGAGGTCGAGGCGGCCCCCCTCGCTCCCGGTGATCCACAGCACGGGGCGGGCATCGGCCATGCGCGCGGCCAGGGCGGCGGTGAAGGCGCTCGCCGCGCCGGCCACGCGGCCGCGCAAGCCGTCGCCGTCCAGCACCTCGTGCAGGCAGGCGGCGGGCAGGCCGCCCCAGGGCAGGTGGTCGTCGATCGCCGCCGGCCCCAGGGGAAGGGCGCGCGCGCCGACCATCGCGCCGCCTTGCTCGATGGCGGCGATGCGGTGGCGCAGGGTGTCGAGGGTGACGGCGTCGGCGGGCATGGGCTGCACCTTAGGGAGCGATGTTCCGGTTTTTTGTTCGCTCTTTGTTCTAAGCGGCCCGAGCTGGAGAGTCAAGGTGTTGTTCTGTTTTTGTTCCGGATGCTGGCGACGACGCCCGCCGCGCTACGCAAGGGCCGGCGGCCAAGCCGCCAATACGGGAGTCGGAGAAACAATGTGTTAAAACAAATACTTATATACTTTTACTAAATCATTAGATTAGCTGTGAACCGGAACTGGCAGGCGCCGGTGTCCCGGATCGAGCAAAGA
>JAZFQY010000230.1:0-4999 GCA_036445355.1 Alphaproteobacteria bacterium | reverse complement strand
AGGTCGGGCACGGCGATGGCGACATGGTTGAGCCGGCCGATCATGGGCGGCGCTCCCCTTGGGCGATGGAAGGCCCGAGACTAATAGGGACCGGGTCGCGTGGCTACAGCCGGACGAGATGGACGTCCGTCGGCGGCCTCTTGCCCCAACGGGCCCTGAAGCCGCGGCGCACGGCACGCCGCGCCGCCTCGCGCACCTCCTCGTCGTCGCGGCGCAGGGATCGAGGCAGTGATTCGACGGCGTCGATCACCGCGTCGACGATATCCTCCAAGACCTCGCCGTCCGCCGCCGCGTCCTCGATCAGCCCCGGCGCCGAGAGCTGGGGGTCGGCGACGAGACGCCCGTCCTCGTCCATGACCAGGGTCAAGAGCGCGCTGCCATTCCACAGCATGCGTTGGCGCCGGCGCATGGTCTCGCCGTCGAGGGTGACGAGCCGGGTGCCGTCGACGGCCAGGCGCCCGTGGTGAACTTGCCCCACGACCTCGGCGTGGCGGCCGCTGAGCCGCAACAGGTCGCCGTTGGCGATCACCACCGTCTGGGGCACCTGGCAGGCGCGCGCCAATTCCGCGTGGCCGATCATGTGGCGCGCCTCGCCGTGGGTGGGCACCGCGATCGTCGGCCGCACCCATTGATACATGCGGATCAGCTCGTCGCGCGCCGGATGGCCGGAGACATGCACGAAGTGGTCGCGCTCGGTGACGACGACGATGCCGCGCAAAGCGAGCATGTTCTGCAGCCGGCCGATGGACCGCTCGTTGCCCGGGATGATGCGCGAGGAGAAAATGACCGCGTCGCCGCCGTCGAGGGTGATATTCGGATGGTCGTCGCGGGCGATCCGCGCCAAGGCGGCGCGCGGCTCGCCCTGGCTGCCGGTACAGATGAGCAGCACCCGATCGCGCGGCAGGGTGGCCGCCTCCTGCTCGCCCATGAACTCGGGCAGGTGAATTCCGCACTCGCGCGCCGCCTCGACGATGCGCCCCAGGGAGCGCCCGACCAGCGCCGGGTGGCGGCCATGATGGGCTGCAATCTCGGCGATGGTGCGCACGCGCACGACGTTGCTGGCGAAGCAGGCTACGGCGACTCGGTGCTCGTAACGCCCGACCAGTTCGCGCAGGCTGGCGCGCACCGCCTCCTCGGATCCGGACTCGCCCTCCACCAGGGCATTGGTGGAATCGCAGATCATGGCCAGCACCCCCTCCCCGCCCAGGCGGCGCAGGGCCGCCTCGTCGGCGGTGTCGCCGATGAGCGGGTTGGGGTCGAGCTTCCAATCGCCGGTATGCAGCACAGTGCCGGCCGCGGTGCGGATGACGACGGCGTTGGGCTCCGGGATCGAATGGGTGAGGGTGATCAGTTCGAGCTCGAACGGCCCGACCGTGAACCGGCCGGACATGGGCACCTCGGTCAGGGACACGTCGTCCTCGATGCCGGCCTCGGCCAGTTTGCGACGTACCAGGGCGGCGGTAAAGGGCGTGGCATAGACCGGGCAGCGCAGCTGCGGCCACAGGTAGGGCACGGCGCCGATATGGTCCTCGTGGCCGTGGGTCAGCACCAGGCCGGCGATGTCCCTGCGGCGCTCGGCGATGAAGGCCGGATCCGGCATGATGACATCGACCCCCGGCGTGGCGTCGTCGGCGAAGGTGACGCCGCAGTCGATCATCAGCCACTTGCCGTCGTGGCCGTAGAGGTTGAGGTTCATGCCGATCTCGCCGGTGCCGCCGAGCGGCAGGAAGACGAGCTCGTCCCGGCCTTGCGGGGTGTAGGAGTCGCGCGCGGCGGCGCTCATCGACCGGCGTTGCGGCGGTGGATCTCCACCAGCCCGCGCATGGTGAGATCGAGGTCGATCGTCTCGATGCTGGCGGTCATCTCGGCGAACAGGGGCGCCAGCCCGCCCGTCGCCACTACGCGCATGGGCTTGCCGTACTCCTTGCGGATGCGCGCCACCAGCCCCTCGATCATGGCGACGTAGCCCCAGAACACGCCGGACTGGATCGCCGGCACGGTCGCGCCGCCGATGACCCGCGTCGGGCGCGCAATGGCGACGCGCGGCAACTGGGCCGAGGCCATGTAGAGCGCGTCCATCGACAGGTTGATGCCCGGCGCGATGACACTGCCGGCGTAGTTGCCGTCCCCATCGATCACGTCGAAGGTGGTGGCGGTGCCGAAATCGACGACGATCAGGTCGCCGGGATAGTGCACCTGGGCGGCGACGGCGTTGGCCAGGCGGTCGGCACCCAACTGCTCCGGCCGGTCGATGCGGATCTCGATGCCGAGCTCGACCCCCGGCTCGCCGACGATCAAGGGCTCGACCTCGAAATAGGTGCGGATGAGCGTCTTCAATGGGAAGATGGCGTCCGGCACGACGCTGGCGACGACCGCGTCGCTAATGTCGCCGGGTGCGATATCGGCCAAGCTCATGAGCTGGGTGAGCCAGACGGCGTACTCGTCGGCGGTGCGGTGGACATCGGTCGATAGGCGCCACACGCCGCGCTTCGACCCGTCGGCGAAGACGGCGAAGACCGTATTGGTGTTGCCGCAGTCGATCGTGAGCAGCATGCCGTGCCTCTATGACAGTGGGTCCTGGCCTCAGGCGCCGCGCGTTCGCACCACTTCGCCGGCGGCGACACTGCGCCGGCCGCCGTCGGGCAAGCCAAGGACGAGGGCGCCGGTCTCGTCAAGGCCGAGAAAGGTGCCCGCCAGGGTGTCGCGGCCGACCTCGATGCGCAAGGGGCCGTCGAGGCCGCCGGCGCGCGCGAGCCACGCCGCCCGTACGGGCGCGAAGCCCTCCTCCAGCCAGCGCCGCCGCCAGACGAGCAGGCTGGCGCACAGGTCGGCCAGCAGCGACTGGGGCGTCACCGCCACCCCCTCGGCGCCGAGGCTGGTGGCCGGCAGATCGATTTCCTGCGGATGGCTCGCCAGGTTCACGCCCAGGCCCAGCACCAGCCACGCCAGCCTGTCGCCGCCGGCGCTCTCCAGGAGGATGCCGGCGATCTTGCGGCCCTCCACCAGGACATCGTTGGGCCATTTGTGGCTTAGTCGACGGCCCTGCGGCAATAGCGCCTCCAAGCAATCGGAGAGCGCCACCGCGGCGACGAAACTCCCCTGAATCGCCTCGGCCACCGAGATCGTCGGGCGCAGGACGAGCGAGAGGTACAAGTTGCCGGGCGGCGAGGACCAGTGACGGCGGTGACGGCCGCGGCCCCCCGTCTGTTCGCGCGCCCAGATTAGGGTGCCCTCCGGCGCTCCGTCGGCGGCTCGGGCCTTGGCCTCGTCGTTAGTGCTGGCGACGCTGTCCAGGACCACCAGGCGGTAAAAAGGATCGAGGCGGGCACCGCGCGTCATGCGGCGAAGAGAACCGCCGCCGCCTCCGCGGCGCCATCGAGCACCGGCGCCAGGACGATGAAGAACAACAACGTCACCAGCGCCGTGCCGGCCAGGATCGCCGTCATCGAGCCGCCGAGCGGCCGGTCGAACGCCCCCACCGGCTCGTCGAAATACATCAGCTTGACGATGCGCAGGTAATAGAAGGCGCCGACCACGCTGGCCAGGAGCCCGATGACCACGAGCGCGTACAGCTCCGTGCTCGGGGGCGACGTGGATCGCGCGGCTTCGATGGCGGCCAGAAACACGTAGAGCTTGCCGAAGAAACCGGCGAGCGGCGGGATGCCGGCCAAGGAGAACATGAAGATCGCCATCGCCGCAGCCATCACCGGCTGGGTGCGGCTGAGCCCGGCGAGGTCGGCGATGCCTTCGACCATGCGCCCCTCGCGCCGCATCAGGAGAATGCAGGTGAAGGCGCCCACATTCATGAACAGGTAAACCGCCAGATATAGCAGCACCCCCTGCACGCCGGACTCGTTGCCGGCGGCGACGCCGACCAGGACGAAGCCCATATGGGCGATCGAGCTGTAGGCCATGAGCCGCTTGATGTTGCTCTGGTTGATGGCGGCGAAAGAGCCGAGCACCATCGAGGCGATGGAAATGGCAATAACGACCTGTTGCCACTGCCCGATGAGGGCGCCGAAGGGGTCGAAGAGGACGCGGATGATGAGCGCCATCGCCGCCACTTTCGGGGCGACGGCGAGGAACGCCGTCACCGGCGTCGGCGCGCCCTCGTAGACATCGGGCGTCCACATGTGGAACGGCACCGCCGAGACCTTGAAGGCCAGGCCGGCGACGATGAAAACCAGGCCGACCACCAGGCCCAGCGACGGCTCGCCGCCGCCCAGAATCTCGCCCAGGCGGACGAAATTCGTCGTACCGGAAAAGCCGTAGACCATCGATGCGCCGTAGAGCAGCAGACCGGAGCTCAGCGCCCCGAGCACGAAATATTTGAGGCCGGCCTCCGAGGAGCGCAGGCTGTCGCGTCGAAACGCCGCCACCACGTAAAGCGCCAGGCTCTGCAGCTCCACGCCTAGATAGAGCGCGATCAGGTCGTTGGCCGAGACCATCATCATCATGCCCAGGCCGGCCAGCAGCAAGAGCACGGGGAATTCGAAGCGCTCCATGTTGGCGCGCTGGGCGTAGCCCATCGACATGACGACCGCGAGTGCCGTGCCGAGGAGGATCAGCACCTTGGCGAACTCGGCGAAGCGGTCGACCACGAACAGCCCGTTGAAGGCGATTGCGCCGTCCTCCGGCCCACCGAGCACCAGCGCCGCTGCGGCGATCAAGACCATGACCGTGAGCCAGGCGACGCCACGCGCCGAGGCCTCGCCGCGAAAAACGCCCAGCATCAAGAGCGCCATCGCCGCGACGGCGACGAACAGCTCCGGCGCCGCTGCGATCAGATCGGACTCGAGCCGCATGCGCCCCTCCGCTGCCTAGTGGTGCGACCCTGACATTTCGATCCCTCAAGTTCAGCCCGCACCACTAGGCTAACTTTTTGATTATGTTCAATTATTTTCGACATTTGATTCCACGGCACCAAATATCGGAATTGAACCACTAGCGGGCCGCCACGGCCGCCACCTCGGCGGCGGCGCGCGCGGCCTCGCCGTGC
>JAZFQY010000229.1:0-9065 GCA_036445355.1 Alphaproteobacteria bacterium | reverse complement strand
GTATTCGCCGCGGTGGACGCAGCCGGCGGCGCCGACGCGCTGGCGGTGAGATAAGGCGCCAAACAAGCTGGACTCACCGACCCATTGGGATATGTAGCGACTGCGCCGGCGTGCGGCGCGGTTGGGTGACGGATAGGGGAGAGTGCCATGACCATCGAGTTGGGAGACCGGATCCCGGCGGCGACGGTCAAGCACAAGACCGTCGAGGGTATCGAGGAGATCGACACCGGCGAACTGTTCGCCGGCAAGACCGTGGTCATGTTCGGGCTGCCGGGCGCCTTCACGCCCACCTGCTCGGCCAAGCACCTTCCCGGCTTCGTCGCCCGTGCCGGCGAGATCAAGGCCAAGGGCGCGGACTTGATCGTCTGCGTGTCGGTCAACGACGCCCATGTCATGGAGGCTTGGGGCCGAGACCAGAATGTCGGCGGCAAGGTGATGCTGCTGGCCGATGGCAACGGCGACTTCACCAGGGCGATGGGACTGGAGGCGGATTTCAGAGCCGGCGGCATGGGCGAGCGCAGCCAGCGCTTCGCCCTCATTGCCGAGGACGGGGTTGTCACGCACCTAGCGGTCGAGCCCGTGCGCGGCCTCGACGTCTCGGCGGCGGAGAAGATCCTGGAGGCACTGTAATACCAACGGTCCCTGATATTGCCCCGCTTCATCGAGGCGATTTTCGTCGCCAGATAGGAGCGAGTTGCGCCGTAGTGCCGGCCACTTCAAGCGGCGAGCGACGCCTCTGGCGACCAAAAGCACCCGGCCTTCGGTGGGGCAAATCGGCCCGCCGGGTTCGTTGCAGCGCTTGCCCGATGTACCCGCATCGCGCTTCGCGCCGCGTCTGCCCGGACGTACCGATTTGCGCCCATGAAATGGGTCAATATCAGGGACCGTTGGTATAGGTCGGGTGCCTACATGAACGCCGCGTCGCGGGCCTGGCGCAGCGCCAGGCGGGCGATCTCGTCGGCGCGCTCGTTCTCCGTGTGGCCGGCGTGGCCCTTGACCCATTCCCAAGTCACGTCGTGCGGCGCCGTCGCCGCCTCGAGCCGCTGCCACAGATCGATGTTCTTCACCGGCTTGCGGTTCGCGGTTATCCAGCCCTTGGCCTTCCACGCCGCGATCCACTGCGTGATGCCGTTGCGCAGGTAGGTGCTGTCGGTTTGCAGGCACACACGGCACG
The DNA here is from genome assembly GCA_036445355.1 of Alphaproteobacteria bacterium. GTDB lineage: Bacteria > Pseudomonadota > Alphaproteobacteria > UBA6615 > UBA6615 > JAZFQY01. Next base: position 7,891 of record JAZFQY010000229.1, on the reverse strand, counting down.
GGCGCTTCAATGCCTCCAGGGCCATGATCGCCGCCATCATCTCCATGCGGTTGTTGGTTGTGGACGCTGCGCCGCCGGAGAGTTCGCGCACGCGCCCGGCGTAACGCAGGATCGCGCCCCAGCCGCCGGGGCCGGGATTGCCGCTGCACGCGCCATCGGTGAAGATGTCGACCACGTCCACGGCTTCAACCGCTCCAGTCGAGGCCGTAGGCGCCGGGGTCGGCCGCCCGGCGGTGAAAGCGCACTCGGGCCAGGTACTCCAACGGGTCCTTCGGCCTGACCAGGGCGCCCTCGGGGCGGTTCAAGAGGTCGTAGAGCCGGGTCAGAAGGAAGCGCAGCGCACTGCCGCCGGCGAGCAGCGGCAGGTGCGCGAGCTCGTCCGTCGAGAGCGGCCGCACCTTGCGATAGGCGCCGAGCATTTGGCGCGCCTTGGTGACGTTGAAGCTGGCGTCGGGCTCGAAGCACCAGGCGTTCAGGCACACGGCGATGTCGTAGGCGAAGAAGTCGTTGCAGGCGAAGTAGAAGTCGATCAGTCCCGACAGGGTCTGGTCGAGGAAGAACACGTTGTCGGGGAACAGGTCGGCATGAATGACGCCGGCGGGAAGCTCGGCCGGCCATCCCGACTCCAGGCGCGCCAGCTCCGCCGCCAGCTCCTCCGCCAGCCCGGCCTGGACCTCGTCGGCCCGTGCGGCGACGGTGTCGAACAGCGGCCGCCAGCCGGCCAGGGACAGGTCGTTCGCCCGCGTCATCTGGAACGACCGTCCGGCCAGGTGCAGGCGCGCCAGCGCCGCGCCGACTGCGGCACAGTGGCTGGGCTGGATGCGTTTCGGCCACATGCCCTTGAGGAAGGTGACGATCGCCGCTGGCCGCCCGCACAGGCGGCGCAGGGCCTGACCGTCGCGGCCGTGGATGGGCGTCGGGCACTCGAGGCCGCCGGCGGCGAGGTGTTCCATGAGCCCCAGGAAATAGGGGAGGTCCTCGGCGCGCACGCGCTTCTCGTACAGGGTGAGGATGAAATCGCCGCCCGTCGTCTGCAACATGTAGTTGGAGTTCTCGACCCCTTCGGCGATGCCCTTGCAGGAGGTGATGTCGCCGATGTCGTACTGGGCAACGAAATCCAGCACCTCGTCGTCGGATACCTCGGTATAGACGGCCATGGGAGCTAGGCCGACTCGGCGCGCGGCGTATTGTCGATCCGTATTGCCCGGCGGACACCGTTGCGGAGGCAGCTGGGACGGACCGGCAAGGGTTTGGGCGGCGATTTTGTCATCCAGTCTCCGGGCCGGCGCGCCGGCCTTGTCTCGGCGACGGCGCTTGACTAGAGCCTGTTCCGGTCATATTGACCCATTCTGACAGAACCATATTGGGTCAGGGCCAGGAAAGTGCCGCGGAGCGTAGCCACAGCTACGCTTAAGGCGCTTGACGCCGCGCTGGCCCAAATGGCCTGTCCCTCCGGGTTGTCCCGCGAGGGTCATCCGCCGCGTTGTCTGCCTCGCCCGATGCCCCGCATCGCGCTTCGCCAGACGCCTTGCGGCCTGCCGCCTCGCGGGCACAGCAGAATTGCGTCAATATGACCGGAATAGGCTCTAGTGTGCGTCCGAGCCGTTGGTGGCGACGGCACGCGGCGCTCTATCCGATCGATCCCACATCTCATAACGCGGTGGCCCGATACCAGGCAAGGCGAGGTGGCCGAGTATGTCAGAGCCGTTGATCGCACAGAAATCTCCCTTCGTCGTCGATGTGGAGGCCGGCAAGACCTATTACTGGTGCCGCTGCGGGCGCAGCAAGAACCAGCCCTATTGTGACGGCTCCCATTCCGAGACCGAGTTCACGCCGATCCCGTACGAGGCTACGGACACGCGCTCGGTGCTGTTCTGCGGTTGCAAGCGCTCCGGCAACAAGCCGCTGTGCGACGGCACCCACGAACGCCTGTAGCCGGACTTGGGATATTGTCGCAACATGGCTGGACGACCGGAACTGCTCCTTGCATTTGCCGGCTTGGCGCTGGCGGCGTGCGGCGGCGGCGAGACGGCGCTGGCGCCGCCTTGCCCGATAATCTCGGTTCTCGCCGACACCGCCGAGGTCACCAAGTTCCGCTCCGGCCTCGGCCGCGATTTGACCGATGTGGTACTCGAGGCGCGGATCACGGATTATAGCGGCTTCTGTGACACCGACCTGGACGATGGCGCCGGCGGCGAGGTGCAGGTCGAGCTTCGCCTGCTGATCGAGGTCGCGCGCGGCCCTGCCAACGGGTCGCGCCGCGGCAGCTACGATTTCTTCATCGCCATCGGCGACCGCGAGCGCAACATCCTCGCCAAGCAGGTCTTCACCAGCGAGGTCGAGTTCGAGGGCAATCGCAACCGCCTGACGGCGGTCGAGGAGCTGGAGCAGATCATCCCGCTCGGCGCCGGCGAGCTGGGCGACGCCTACGACATCTATGTCGGCTTCCAACTGTCCGAGGACGAGCTCCTATACAACCGCCGCAAGGTGATGCGCTGACGACGGCGTCGGTTGACATTGGCATCCGGAGCGTTAATTTGTGCCGGCACATCGCCAGATGAACCCTGCGGGAGAGTTCGGCGCGCTTGGACAAGCCGGTCCGGCGCCGGCGCCGAAGGAGCAACCGCCCCGGAAACTCTCAGGCAAACGGACCGCAGGGGGATGGCACTCTGGAGAGTAGGTGCGGGTCGTCAACGTGCGACTCGGGCCTCACCGAAGGGGTAAGCCGGCGCGCCGCCGGTGAATCTCTCAGGTCGTAGACAGAGCGGGGCCCCGCGCGCGCAGGACGCGTGTTGGGCCATGCGTCGTTGCGACCGGAAGGCGCGCCAGATGACCGATACAGCCAACGACAGCGCGGGGTCGCTCGAGCGCACGCCGCTTCATGCCCTGCATCGCGAGCTGGGCGCGCGCATGGTGCCCTTCGCCGGATACGAGATGCCGGTGCAGTACAAGGCCGGTATCATCGCCGAGCACATGCACACCCGCACCGCGGCCGGGCTGTTCGACGTTTCACACATGGGCCAGGCGATACTCGCCGCCGAGGGCGATCCGGCGCCGGTGCTGGAGCGACTGGTTCCGGGGGAGATCGCGGCGCTCAAGCCCGGGCGCATGCGCTACACCCTGCTCTTGAACCAGGCCGGTGGCATCCTCGACGATCTAATGGTGACCCGCCTCACGCCGCAATACCTGCTGCTGGTCGTCAACGCCGCCCGCAAGGCGGCCGATTTCGCGCATATGGAGGCGCACCTGGCCGGCGCGGCGCGGCTGCAACCCCTTGCCAAGCAGACGCTTTTGGCGCTGCAGGGGCCCAAGGCGGCGTCGGTGATGGCGCGGCTGTGCCCGGCGGCATGCGCGCTGGCCTTCCTCTCCGCCGCCGAGCTCGTGATCGCCGGTGCCGGCGCGCTCATCGGCCGCTCCGGCTACACCGGCGAGGACGGGTTCGAGATCTCCGTGCCGGCGGCGGCGGCAGATACCGTGGCGCGGGCACTCCTGGCCGAGCCCGAGGTCGCGCCCATCGGGCTCGGAGCGCGGGATTCGCTGCGGCTCGAGGCCGGCTTATGTCTCTACGGCCACGACATCGACGAGACCACCTCCCCGGTGGAGGCCGGCCTCGCCTGGACCGTGGGCAAGCGCCGGCGGGCCGAGGGTGGCTTCCCCGGCGCCGAGGCGACCCTGAAGCAGCTCGACGAGGGTGCCAAACGGCGGCGCGTCGGGCTCAGGCCCGAGGGTCGGACGCCGGCACGCGAGGGCGCTCCCATCCACCTCCCCGACGGCGGAGAGGTGGGCCGCGTCACCTCCGGCGGCTTCGGCGCCACCATCGGCGGCCCCATCGCAATGGGCTACGTCGTCGCCGCCCATGCCGAGGTCGGCACGGAGCTGTCACTCATTGTGCGCGGCAAGGCACTGCCGGCGCGGGTGGCGGCGCTGCCCTTCGTCGCACCCCACTACCAGCGCAATTGACAACGGAGCCCGCGTCTCATGAGCACAGAGGTTCGCTACACCGAGGACCATGAGTGGGTCCGCGCCGACGGCGAGGTCGCCACCGTCGGCATCACCGACTACGCCCAGGAGCGGCTCGGCGACGTGGTGTTTGTCGAGCTGCCGGAGGTCGGCAGGCAGGTGAGCCAGGGCGACGAGGCCGGGGTCATCGAGTCGGTGAAGGCGGCGGCGGAGCTTTACGCCCCCGTCGACGGCGAGGTGGTCGAGGTCAACGCCGCCCTCGGGGACGACCCTGGCCTGGTCAACTCCTCGCCCACCGATGAGGGCTGGTTCCTGAAGCTTCGGCTCGACGACCCGGCCCAGCTCGAGGCGCTGATGAACGAGGCCGCCTACAAGAGCTTCCGCGAGGGGCTGGCCTGACATGCGCTACCTGCCGCTCACCGACGCCGACCGGCGGGAGATGCTGAAGGCGATAGGTGCGCCTTCTCTCGAAAGCCTCTTCTGCGACGTGCCCGAGGCGGCGCGGCTCGCCGCAGCCCTCGACCTGCCCGACCATATGGGCGAGCTGGAGGTGGAGCGCGCGTTGACCGCCCTGGCGGGCAAGAACCTGCCGGCGGCGGCGGTGCCCAGCTTCCTCGGTGCCGGCGCCTACCGGCATCACGTGCCCGCCTCCGTCGACCACTTGATCCAGCGCGGCGAGTTCCTCACCGCCTACACGCCCTACCAGCCGGAGGTCAGCCAGGGCACCCTGCAGGCACTGTTCGAGTTCCAGACCCAGGTGGCGCTGATCACCGGCATGGAGGTCGCCAATGCTTCCATGTATGACGGCGCCAGCGCCTGCGCCGAGGCGGTGTTGATGGCGCGCCGGGTGACGCGGCGCGGCAAGGCGGTGCTCTCCGGCGGCCTGCATCCGCATTACCGCGACGTCGCCCGGACTCAGACCAGGTTCCTGGACATGGATATCGCCGCCGCCGAGCCGGCCGCGGACGGCGGCGAGGATCCGGCCGGCCTGATCGACGGCGACACCGCCTGCGTCGTGGTGCAGAACCCGGACCTGTTCGGCCATCTGCGCGACTACACCGGCCTTGCCAAGCTGTGCCACGACGCCGGCGCGCTACTGGTGGTCGTCGTCACCGAAGTGGTGTCCCTGGGCGCGGTCATGCCGCCCGGGGCGATGGGCGCCGACATCGTCGCCGCCGAAGGCCAGAGCCTGGGCAACGCGGTGAGCTTCGGCGGCCCGCATCTCGGCCTGTTCGCGGCGCGCGAGAGATATGTGCGCCAGATGCCCGGGCGGCTCGCCGGCCAGACCGTCGATGCCGACGGACGGCGCGGCTGGGTGCTTACCCTGTCGACCCGCGAGCAGCACATCCGCCGCGAGAAGGCGACCAGCAACATCTGCACCAATTCCGGCCTGTGCGCGCTCGCCTTTACCATCCACCTGGCGCTGTTGGGCGAGGCCGGCTTCGCGCGCCTGGCGGCCATCAACCACGGGTGCGCCGTCGCACTCGCCGAACGCATGGACGCCCTCGCGGGCGTCGAGGTGGTGAACCAGAGCTTCTTCAACGAGTTCACTGTGCGTCTTCCCCGGCCGGCGGCGGAGGTCGTGTCCGACCTGGCACGGCGGAACATCCTGGCCGGGGTGCCGGTCTCGCGCCTCGTGCCGGACCGGCCGGAGCTGGAGAACCTGCTGCTGATGGCGGCGACCGAATACACGAGCGAGGCGGACATGGACGCGCTGACCCGGGCCCTCGCGGAGGCGGTGCGATGAGCGCGGCGACCGTGCTCGGCCACCGCGGGCTGCAGCTCGAGGAGCCGCTCTTGTTCGAGCTCCATAGCGAGGGCGCCTGTGGCGTCGACCTACCCGAGCCGAGGGCGGGTGCCACGCGACTGGGCGGTCTCGAACGCAAGGGCGGTATCGGCCTGCCGGGCCTGAGCGAGCCCGAGGTGGTGCGCCATTTCACCCGCCTGAGCCAGAAGAACTACGCCATCGACATGGGGCTCTACCCCCTGGGTTCCTGCACCATGAAGCACAACCCGCGCCTGAACGAGAAGCTGGCGCGGCTGCCTGGCCTCGCTGAACTGCATCCGCTGCAACCGATGGAGACGGTGCAGGGGGCGCTGGAACTCATCGACACTCTGGCGAACTGGCTGAAGGCGCTCACCGGCATGCCGGCGGTGGCCATGTCGCCCGGCGCCGGGGCCCATGGCGAGCTGTGCGGCATGATGTGCATCCGCGCCGCCCTCGACGACCGCGGCGAGGGTGGGCGCCGCCGCGTGCTCGTGCCCGAGTCCGCCCACGGCACTAACCCGGCGACCGCCGCCACCTGCGGCTTCACCGTCGACTCCGTGCCCGCCGATGCGCACGGGCGCATGGATCTGGACGCCTTCGAGGCCAAGCTTGGGCCCGATGTCGCCGGCGCCATGATCACCAACCCCAACACCTGCGGCCTGTTCGAGCCCGAGGTCGCGGAGATCGGCCGCCTGCTGCACGAGGCCGGCGCCTACTACTACTGCGACGGCGCCAACTTCAACGCCATCGTCGTGCGCGTGCGGCCGGGCGATCTGGGCATCGACTGCATGCACCTCAATCTCCACAAGACCTTCTCCACCCCCCATGGCGGCGGCGGGCCGGGGTCGGGGCCGGTGGTGCTGTCGGCGGCACTGGCGCCCTACGCGCCCCGTCCCTGGGTGGTGCATGGGGACGCCGGCTTCGACCTGGTTGAACATGAAGGCGAGGCGGGCGACGCCATGCCGTTCGGCCGGCTCAAGGGCTTCCACGGCCAGATGGGCATGTTCGTGCGCGCCCTCGCTTACATGCTGAGCCACGGCAAGGACGGCCTCGCCCAAGCCGCCGGCGACGCGGTGCTCGCCGCCAACTACGTCATGGCCTCGCTCGACGACGTGATGACGCCCTCCTATCCCGGTCCGTGCATGCACGAGGTGCTGTTCGACGACCGTTTCCTCGCCGGCACCGGCGTCACCACCCTCGACTTCGCCAAGGCGATGATCGACGAGGGCTACCACCCCATGACCATTTACTTCCCGCTGGTGGTGCACGGCGCCATGCTGGTCGAGCCGACGGAGACGGAGTCGAAGCGCAGCCTGGACGCGTTCATCGCCGTGCTGCGCGCCCTGGCGGAGGCGGCGCGGCGCGGAGAGACCGAGCGCTTCACCCAGGCGCCGCGCCTGACCCCGCGCCGGCGCCTGGACGAGACCGCCGCGGCGCGTCATCCGGTCCTGCGCTGGCGGCCAGAGCCACAGGCGGCGGAGGCGGCGGAGTAGGGGACGCGGCGGTCCGTTCAACGGAACGCGATTGAAACGATAGGGGCCGGATTGAAACCGGCCCCTACCGTCCATGGGCGCGGTGCGCCCTCAGTGCAGCTTCTTGGGCAACTCCTCGATCGCCTCGTCGATGAGCCTCTCCCCCGCCTCGCCGGCGAGCTGCGCCTGGAGTACCTTGCCGGCGGTGGCGATGGCGACATCGATGGCGAACTCGCGCACCTCCTTGACCGCCGCCGCCTCGGCCTGGGCGATGCGATCTACCGCCATCTGCTGGCGGCGGGCCAGGGTCTGTTCCAGGTTGTCCTTGGCCTGGGCGCTCAGGCGCTTTGCCTCCTCGTGGGCGTGATCGATGATCGCCTGCGCCTCCTTGGCCGCGTCACGTTGCCGGCGCTTGTAGTCGGCGAGGGCCGCTTGCGCCTCCTCGCGCAGGCGCTGGGCCTCGGCCAGCTCTTCGCGGATGCGCTCGGCGCGGTCGTCGAGCGCCCCGGTCGCGGCGCGCAGGAGCGGCCGGATGGTGAGCGCCACGAAGATGACGAAGGCGACGGCGACCCAGAACTCGGCGCTTTCCAGCATCACGTCGTCTCCACGAGCGCCGTCGCCACCGCCGCCTGCACACGATCCGCCGGCGCCTCGACGCCGGTGAGCCGCTCGACCGCCGCGCCGGCAAGCT
>JAZFQY010000228.1:0-2013 GCA_036445355.1 Alphaproteobacteria bacterium | reverse complement strand
GGTAATCCCGGTCAATGTGAACGGCAGCCTGCGCCGTGACCGCGGCGCCTGGCTGGGGGCCTTCGGCCGCTTCCTGCCCGTCGGCTTCTATTACAAGGCGTTCTACCGACCGCGCGGCGTCTGGGGCCTATGGGAAAGGGTGATCCGCAACCGCGCCGGCCTCGGCGCCGTCGACCGCAGTCACCGTCACGGATACTTCGACAAGGAATACGCCTGGTGCGACGTGTGCGTGGTGGGCGGCGGCGCCGCGGGAACGAGCGCCGCCCTCGCCGCGGCTGCCGGTGGCGGCGAAGTGATCCTGATCGACGACCACCCCACGCTGGGCGGCGCGCTCAACTTCCACCGCTTCGGTGCCGAGGCCGAAGAGCCGCGACGCGACGACCTCACGGCCCGGGTGGTGGCGTCGCCCAACATCCGGGTCCTCGCCGACACCACCTGCACCGGCTGGTTCGCCGACCATTACATCGCCGCCGTGCGCGGCAACCGGCTGTTCAAGATCCGCGCCCGGGCCACGGTGGTGGCGACGGGGGTGATCGACCAGCCGCTCGTCTGCCGCAACAATGACCTGCCCGGCGTCGTCTCGGTGGCGGCGGCGCAGCGGTTGATCCGGCTGTGGGGCGTCCGGCCCGGGGCCCGTGCCGTGGTCGTCGCCGGCACCGACGACGCCTACGGCGCCGCCCTCGACCTCGCCGAGGCGGGGGTGGAAGTGGCGGCGGTGCTGGAGCTGCGCCCGGCCCCGCCCGAGGATCCCCGCGCCGTCGCGGTGGCCGGGCGCGGCATTCGCATCCTCGCCGGCCACGCGCCGCGCCAGTTCCTCGGCCGACTGCATGTGAACGGCGTCGAGGCGGCGCCGGTCACGGGCGAGGGCGAGCTGGGCCCCGGCGGCGAGGCCATTGCCTGCGATCTGGTCTGCGTCGGCGTCGGCGCCATCCCGGCCGCGCATCTCTTGTGCCATGCCGGCGCCCGCATCGGCTATGACGAGGCGGCGGCGACCTTCCGCGTCGAAGATATCCCTGACGGCCTGTTCGCCGCCGGTGCCGCGAACGGCGTCCATGACGTGGAGGCATTGGCGGCGGACGGCGCCGGCGCCGGCTGGCAGGCCGCGCGCCATGCCGGTCTCGAAGGCAGCGCCTGGCCGCCGCCGATCCCCGAACCCGCGGCGGCGGCGCCGGGCCACCCCTGGCCGATCTTCCCCCACCCCAGGGGCAAGGACTTCGTCGACTTCGACGAGGACCTGCAGGTGGCCGACATCCTGAACGCCGCCGCCGACGGTTTCGAACACGTGCAGTTGCTGAAGCGCTATTCCACCGCCGGCATGGGACCGAGCCAGGGGCGGCACTCGTCCCTCGCTACCTCGTGCCTGGCGGCAAAGGCGATGAGCGCCAGCGTCGCCGAGGCCGGCACCACCACTTGGCGTCCACCCTACATTCCCGAGAGCTTCGGTCACCTGACCGGGCGCAGTTTCCAGCCCGTGCGCCATACCGCCATGCACCACCGCCACCTGGAGCTGGGGGCGGAGATGATGCTCGCCGGGTTGTGGCTGCGCCCGGCCTACTACCCCCACGCCGATGGGCGCGCGGCGGCGATCCGCGAGGAGGCGCTGGCGGTACGCAACAATCTGGGCCTGATCGACGTCTCCACCTTGGGCGGGCTCGAGATCCGCGGCCCCGACGCGGCCGAGTTCATGAACCGCATGTACACCTTCGCCTATCTGAAGCAGCCGGTGGGCCGCGCCCGCTACGTGTTGATGACCGACGAAACTGGAGTGGTGGTGGATGACGGCGTCGCCTGCCGCCTCCACGACGACCACTTCTACACCACCGCGACCACCGGCAACGTGGAGGGGGTCTACCGCCAGATGCTGTTCTGGAACGCCCAATGGCGACTCGAGGTGAACGTGACCCACGTCACCTCCACATGGTGTGGCGTCAATTTGGCCGGGCCGAAGAGCCGCGACGTGCTGGCCGGGCTCTGCGGTGACGTGGATCTCGGGGCCGAGGCGTTTCCCTATAT
>JAZFQY010000227.1:0-2869 GCA_036445355.1 Alphaproteobacteria bacterium | reverse complement strand
CCTTGCGCATCGCCAGCGCCGTGTCGATGTCGGCCAGCACCAGTGCCGCCGCTCCGTCGGAGACCAGGGAGCAGTCGGTGCGCCTGAGCGAACCCGAGACTACCGGGTTCTTGTCCGAGACGGTGCGGCAGAACTCGAAGCCGAGATCCTTCTGCAGATGCGCCATCGGGTTGGCACAGCCGTTCCGGTGGTTCTTGGCGGCGATGCGAGCCAGTGCGTCCGAGCGGTCGCCATGGGCCTGGAAATAGAGATCCGTGATGCGCGCGAATATGTCGGTGAAGCTCATGTTCGCCGCCGCCTCCTCCTTGACGTAGGAAGCACTGGTGAGAATAACGCCGAGCTCCTGTCCGGACACCTCGGTCATCTTCTCCACCCCGACCACCAGGGCGCGCCGCGCCCTGCCGGAGGCAATGGCGGCGAGGCCCTGATAGACCGCGGCGGAGCCCGTGGCGCAGGCGTTCTCGACCCGCGTCGCCGGGGTGAAGCGCAAGTCGGCGCTCGTCTGCAGCACCAGGGAGGCGGGGAAATCCTGGGCCACTAAGCCGCCGTTGAAGGTACCGATGAAGATGGCGTCCACGTCCGCGGGCCCGATCCCGGCATCCTCGATCGCGCCGGCGGCGGCCTCGACGATCAGGGACTCGAGGTCACGGCCCTGGTGTTTACCAAACTTCAAGTGCTTCCAGCCGACGATGCACGCGGACATTTGCTGGCTCCTTCGAGATGGCCCCGGAGGCGGGACCGGGTCGACGAGGAGAGGATAGCAGAAGCGGGGCGGCCACCAAAGACGTGCCGTCCCAACCTTACCAGGGGCCCGAGCCGTGGTTATGCAGACCTCTAGACACGCTTCGCAGGACCGCTGACGCCATGATTTCCAGATTCACTCGACCCGGGCTCCTGGTCATCGCCGCCGGGGCCCTGGTCCTCGCCCTGAGCGGTTGCCAATCCCCCGACGCCCCAGCCCTGGGCCGGGCGCGCGACCTGGAGGGCCGGCTGCTCGGGTGGCAGAATTGGCGCCCCATCAACGCCGAGGAGGCCATAATCCAGCTCGCGGGCGACCAGAGCCTGGTGCGCCAGCGCGAGGCGGTGAAGCTCTCTAGCCGCTTTCAAGAGCGCTGGACGCTGGACGGGGGCCACCTGTTCTACGAGGTCCTGCGCGAGGGCGGTTTCGCCGCCGCCGACGCGGAGCCGGCCTTCCTTGCCCGCCTCTATGGCAACAGCAAGGGCCTGAACGAGCGCGGCGTCTACCTCCAGGCGGAGCAGGTCCGCAAGAAGGGGCAATTGCTGCTCGCCACGCCCGACTCGCCAAGCCATGCCTGCGTCGTATTTGCCTTGTTCCTGGGCGAGCGTCGCTTCGAGGGCAGTCCCGGCGACCGGCTCCTGCGCGGCGGCCTGTGCGCGAACCGGGCCCTGCCCGAGGCCGCGGCGATCGAGACGCAATTGATCGACCTGTTGGGGCGCCTAAGCATCGACGACGCGCCGGTGCTCGCCATCGGCGGCCGGCGAGCGGACGGTCTCCTGGAACCGGATCGGCTGGCCCCGAGGTTCACCCAGCAGCTCTCCCTCGCGCATGACGGCGCGGCCGCGCACGATCGTCGCCACCGGCCAGCCGATGACCTCCATGCCCTCGAAAGGGGACCAGCCGCATTTGCTCAGCATTAGGCGCGCCGTGATCGTGCGCCTGGCGGCCAGATCCACCAGGGTCAGGTCGGCGTCGTAGCCCGCCGCCAGCCGTCCCTTGCCGGCCATGCCGTAGATCCGCGCCGGTCCGTGCGCGGTCAGGTCGACGAAACGCTCAAGGCTCAGCCGCCCCGCCGCCACGTGATCGAGCAGCACCGGCACTAGGGTCTGCACGCCGGGCATGCCGCCCGGCGAGGCCGGATAGGGCCGTGCCTTCTCCTCTAGCGTATGGGGTGCATGGTCGGAGCCGATGACGTCGACGGTGCCGTCATCCACGGCGCGCCACAGTGCCTCCCGATGCTTGGCCTCGCGGATCGGCGGGTTCATCTGCGCCCGGGTATCGAGGCGGTCGTAGCACTCCGGCGCCACCAAGGTCAGGTGCTGGGGCGTGACCTCGACCGTGGCCAGGTCCTTGTGCGCCTTCAGCAGCACCATCTCGTCCGCCGTGGTGACGTGCAGCACATGCACCCGCCGACCGGTGGCGCGCGCCAGGCGCAGCAGGCGCTCGGTGGCGCGCAGGGCGGTCTCCTCGTCGCGCCACACGGGATGCAGGTGCGGCCGGGCGCCCTCCTCGGCCAGGCGCCGGCGTTCGGTGAGCCGCGTCTCGTCCTCGGCGTGGACTGCCGCCCGGCGCACGCCCGCGGTCAGCACCCGTTCCAGGGTGGCGTCGTCGGCGACCAGCAAACTGCCGGTGGAGCTGCCCATGAACACCTTGACGCCGCAGACCCCGGCGAGGCGTTCCAGCCGCGCCAGCTCGCGCACGTTCTCCGCCGCAGCGCCGACGAAGAAGGCGTGATCGCACCAGGCACGCCCGGCGGCCCGGGCCAGCTTGTCGGAGACCGCGGCCTCGCTCACCGTGGCGGGGTCCGTATTGGGCATCTCGAACACGGCGGTGACGCCACCGGCGACGGCGGCGGCGGTGCCGCTGGCCAGGTCTTCCTTGTGCTCGCCGCCGGGCTCGCGGAAATGCACTTGGGTGTCGATGACGCCGGGCAAGACGTGCAGGCCGGTCGCATCCAGGTTCTCGCGCGTATCGGCCCGCGCCAAATCGCCGATCGCGTCGATGCGCCCGTCGCGCACGCCGATATCGGCACCGACCCGGCCCGACGGGGTCAGGCAGGTGCCGCCGGAGACGACGAGATCAAAGGGTTGCCGCGCCGCCGGCACCGATCTATGCCGCCAGGGTCTCGAA
>JAZFQY010000226.1:0-6798 GCA_036445355.1 Alphaproteobacteria bacterium | reverse complement strand
TTGCTCCGGTCGGTACCAGAAGTCAGGCGCGCGCACGGTCCGGCGCCTCATGGGCGTCCGGCGGTTCCGGCAGCCGCGCCAGCAGGGGCGCCAGGCGCGCCATGGCCAGGTCCAGCACCACGCGCTTGGCCTCTGCCACGCGACGCGCCGCTGTGGTCATCTCGGCGCGCAGCACCGGATCGTCCAGCAGGATCTGCGCCCGGCGCGCCAGGTCTGCCGCGCCCTCGATCTCGATGGCGCCGCCGGCGGCGCCGAGCTCCGTGGCGACGGCGCGGAAGTTGTGCATGTGCGGCCCGTGCAGGATTGCGCAGTCGAGCTGCGCCGGCTCGAGTAGGTTCTGGCCGCCATGGGCCACCAGCGAGCCGCCGACGAAGCACACCGGCGCCAGACGGTAATAGATGCCGAGCTCGCCCACCGAGTCGGCGACATGGATTTCGCCCTCGGGCGCCTCGCCGGCCGAGCGCAGCGTCACCCGCAGCCCCGCCTGGCTGAGCGCGGCGGCGAATTCGGGGCCGCGCCCCGGGTGGCGCGGCACCAGAAGGGTCAGCAGGTCCGGGCGCGCGGCGGCCAGTCGGCGATGGGCCTCGGCCAGCGCCGCCTCCTCGCCGGGATGGACGCTGGCGGCGAGCCAGCACGGCCGGTCGCCCAGGTCGTCCTGTAGACGGGCGAGGGCGGCCGGATCATTGGGCAGGGGCGCGGCGGCGAATTTGAGGGTGCCTGTCACCGCCACATCGGCCGCGCCCAGGTCGCGCACGCGGGCGGCGATGGCGTCGTCCTGGGCGAGCACGATGGTGAAGGCGCCGACGAGACGCGCCGCGCTGGCGCGCGCCCGGCCCCAGCGGCGATGCGCGGCGGCAGAGAGGCGGGCATTGACCAGCGCCATGGGCACGCCGCGCGCCGCAGTCTCCAGGATCAGGTTGGGCCACAGCTCGGACTCGACCCACAGCGCCAGGTCGGGCCGCCAGTGGTCGAGGAAGTGGCGCACCCAGGCGTGCCGGTCGAAGGGCACGAACTGATGTACGGCGCGCGGCGGCAACCGCGCCGCCATCAGCCGCGCCGAGGTGACCGTACCGGTGGTGAGCAGTACGCTCAGATCGCCGCGCTCGGCGAGCAGGCGCTCGATCAGCGTCAGCACCGACTGCGCCTCGCCGATACTGGCGGCGTGCAGCCAAACCAGCGGACCGTCGGGGCGCGGTGCCCCGGCGATGCCCATGCGCTCGGCGAGCCGCGCCGGGTCTTGCTTGCCCCCTGCCACGCGCCGGCGCAAGAGCCGATGGAAAAGCGGCAGGCCGGCCGTGGTCAGGCCGCGATAGAGGGCCAGCGCCACCGTCAAGTTACCGCTGCCCCTCATTCGAGTGTGGCACCTGGCAGCGCCGCTCGGGCCGAAATCATTTAGGTTCACCGCAAGTCCGCGTCAACATGAGCCAGGTATGATCCATTGCCGTAATCCGTCCGTCTTCGTCGGCGAGCGTTAGATCCGCGTGCGAAACGTTTGGCAAATCGAGGGGTCGAAGATTACAATCTCCATTGGCGTGAGCCGGACACTGCATCGAATATCTGGTCAATCTCGTGCCAGTCAACAATCCAACGATCCATCCGATCATGACCACCAGCTGGGAACCACCCTATACATTTGAAGAAAAGTTAAAGTACGCTTTTGTGCCGCCGTCCATCTACATAAGAAGGCTTGCGGCAAAGCAGCTCCGGATCGGTGAATGCGAAATTAGATTGTTACCATTTCTCACCGACCGACAAAAGGTCAGTGTGGACGTTGGCGCGAACAAAGGCGTCTATACCTACTTTCTTGCACGGCTCACGAGGGAGGTGCATGCATTTGAACCAAATCCGAAGATATTTCGAATTCTCTCGCGTGCGTTGCCGTCGAATGTGATGGTGCATAGAGTCGCGCTGTCGTGCAAGTCGGGCGCGGCCGAACTGTTGGTCCCCGAACATAAGGGCGGCTTCTCCAATCAAGGGGCGTCCTTGAGCCGGGAAAAAGTCGACGGGGCTCATCGTGTCGTTCACGTCGAGAGTGCGCGGCTGGATCAATATGATCTACGCGACGTCGGGTTCATTAAGATCGACGTCGAGGGCCATGAAACGCACGTCATCGAGGGCGCCATGGAGACAATCAAGCGCGAGCGTCCGAATCTATTGATTGAAATGGAGGAGGCGCACACGAAGCGGCCAATCGAAGAGAGCGTGAATTATGTTCGTTCACTTGGATACGAAGGAATGTTCGTCGCTCGCGGGCAGCTCCAGCCCTTGCGCCGATTCGATCCCGAATGCCAGCACAGAAGCCCCGCATCGCGAGAGGATTACGTATTCAACTTCATATTCCTGCCGATCGAGTGATGCGCCAGCGAGATCCACTGGACCCACGTCGCGGATACTGATTGATCATCCCATATGGCAGCGGACCCGGCCGGCGCGATTCGCGGCCGCGATCGGTTGCCGAGATGCTTACGCCCGGGCGCGCCGCTCCGGAGCCGGGATTTCGTTGCCAGTCTCCGCCGCCTCGTCGGCACTCGGCGCGGCGATGTCGTGGAACTGCAGCCGGCACAGGCGGGCGTAGAGGCCGCCCTGGGCGCGCAGCTCGGCGTGGGTGCCGCGCTCGACCACGCGGCCGCGGTCGAGGACATGGATCAGGTCGGCACTGGCGACGGTCGACAGGCGGTGGGCGATGACCAGGGTCGTGCGACCGCCGCGCAGGCGCTCGAGGGCGGCCTGCACTTGGCGCTCGGACTCGGTGTCGAGGGCGCTGGTCGCCTCGTCGAGGAGCAGGATCGGCGCGTCCTTGAGCATGGCGCGGGCGATGGCGATGCGTTGCCGCTGGCCGCCCGAGAGTTTGACCCCGTGCTCACCGACGACGGTGTCGTAGCCCTTGGGCAGGGCGCGGATGAAGGCGTCGCAGTCCGCCGCCTCGGCGGCGGCAACGATGGCCTCGTCCTCGGCATCCGGGCGGCCGAAGGCGACGTTGGCGCGCACGGTGTCGTCGAACAGGGTCACGCTCTGGCTCACCAGCGCGATCTGGTCGCGCAGGCTGGCGACGGTGACCTTGGCGACGTCCTGGTCGTCGATGGTAACCCGCCCCTCGTTCGCATCGAAGAAGCGCGGGATCAGGTTGAGCACTGTCGACTTGCCGGCGCCGCTCGGCCCCACCAAAGCCACGGTCTTGCCGGCGGGCACGTCGAGGCTGACATGCTCCAGCGCCGGCCTGCCGTGCTCGTAGGCGATGGTCACGTCCTCGAAGCGGATCGCGCCGGCGCCGACGGCGATCGGCGCTGCGTGCGGCGGGTCGACGATCTCCGGTGCCTGGTCGAGCAAATCGAAAATGCGTGCCGCCGCCGCCAGCCCCTGCTGTAGGCTGGCGTTGAGATTGCCGAGGCTGCGCATCGGCTGGTAGGCCATCAACAGCGCCGTCAGGAATCCGGTGAAGGCGCCGAGCGAGCCGTCGCGATAGACGATCTGCACGGCGCCGAAGGCGAGCACCGTCGCCACGGCGATGCCGCCCAGGGTCTCGAGGATCGGGTACATGCGCGCGCGGCCGCGCACCGCCTTGGCGACCAGCCTCCGCACATTGTCGATCACGCTTGCGGCGCGCCGGCGCTGATAGCCCTCCATGCGGTAGGCCTTGATCAGCCGCACGCCGCCGAAGGCCTCGTTCAACAGCGCCGTCAGTTGGCCCATCTCCTCCTGGGTGTGGGCGGAGACCCGGCGCAGGCGGCGGCCGATGCGCACGATCGGCCAGGCGCTCAAGGGAAAGATCAAGACCGTCGCCAGCGCCAGCAGCGGGTCGAGGTAGAACATCGCACCGACCAGCATGGCGACGGTGAGCAAATCGCGCACCATGCCGGTGAGCGCCTTCGACAGTGCGTCGCGCAGCATGTTGACGTCGTTGGTGAAGCGCGACACCAGGCGGCCGGTGGCGGTCTCCTGGAACAAGGCCAGGTCGGCGCGCATCAAGTGCGCGAACATCGCATCCTGCAGGTTGGCGATGACGCGCAGCGCGAGGGACTGGGTGATGACGCTCTGCCCATAGGAGGCCGAACCCTTGATGAGCGCGATGACGATGATCACCGGCGGCAGCAGCCACAGAAAATCGCGCTCGCGCGCGGTCATCTTGTCGACCGCGACCTCGATCAACAGCGGATAGGCGCCGGCGCAGGCGGCGACCACCGCCATCAGCCCGGCGCCCAGGCAGATGCGGCCGAGATATGGCCGCATCCAGTCGCGCCACAGCCGGCCGGTGAGCCGCCAGGTGGTCGCGTCGAGGCGGTATTGCGGTTTGCTGCTCAAGGCATCCCTGCCGTTGCGCCCCGGTAATAGCATGGCCGCGCGGCGGCCACCAGCGGCGGTTCATACCAACGGTCGCTGATATTGCCCCATTTCATGGGCGCAAATCGGTCCGTTCGGGCAGGCGCGGCGCGAAGCGCGATGTCGCCACATCGGGCGAGCGTCGCCCAATACACCCTGGGGAACCCGGCGGGCCAATTTGCCCCACCGCAGGCCGGGCGCTTTTTGCCGCCAGAGGCGTTGCTCGTTGTTTGAAGTGGCCGGCACTACGGCGCAACTCGCTCCTATCTGGCGACAAAATTCGCTCCGGTAAAATGGGTCAATATCAACGACCGTTGGTATCAGTCGGCGCCGGCGACGGTCATGCCTTCGATGCGCAGGGTCGGGGCGTCGGTGCCGTAGCGAAACTGCAGGTCGTCGGCGGCCGTTAAGTTGGCGAACATGTCCTTCAGATTGCCGGCCACTGTCAGCTCCGACACCGGGTAGGCGATGGCGCCGTCCTCGATCCAGAAGCCGGACGCGCCGCGACTGTAGTCGCCGGTCACTTGGTTGATGCCCATGCCCATGAGCTCGGTGACGTAGAGTCCGGCGGCGATGTCGGCGATCAGCGCCTCCGGGCTCTGGGACCCCGGCTCGAGATAGAGGTTGGTGGTCGTCGGCATGGGCGGCGCCGAGGTGCCGCGCCCGGCATGGCCGGTCGTGGCGAGGCCCAACTGGCGCGCCGAGGCCAGGTCCATCACCCAGGTGGTGAGCACGCCGTCGGCGACCAGCGCGCGGCGCGCGTTGGCGATGCCTTCGCCGTCGAAGGGCTTGGAGTTGAGGCCGCGCGCCCGGTGCGGGTCGTCGACGATGGTCACACCCTCGGCGAACACCCGGTCCTTGAGCCGGTCCTTGAGGAAGCTGGTGCCGCGCGCCACTGCCGGGCCGCGGATGGCGCCGATCAAGTGGCGCAGGATGCCGCCGGCGACGCGCGGGTCGTAGACCACCGGCACTTGCTGGGTCTTCACTTTGCGCGGGCCCAGGCGCTTGATCGTCTTCTCGCCGGCGCGGCGGCCGACCGTCGCCGGGTCCTCCAAATCGGCGCCGTAGACGGCACTGGCGAAGTCGTAGTCGCGCTCCATTTCGGTGCCCTCGCCGGCGACGACGGCGGCGGATACCGAGTGGCGAGAGCGCGTGTAGGTGCCGGCGAAGCCGTTGGAGGCCGCCAGCGATACCCTGACCAGGCTCCACGACGCGTCCCCACCCTCGGAGTTGGTGATGCCGGGGACGGCGCGCGCCGCGTCCTCGCAGGCGCGGGCGCGCTCGATAAGCGTGTCGGTGCCGGGCTCGTCGCCGTCGGCGATGTCGAGGGAAGGCGGCTCGCGGCAGATCTCGCCGGCGTCGGCGAGGCCGCAATAGGGGTCCTCGGGCACGGTGCGCGCCATGGCCAGGGAACGCTCCACCAGCTCGTCCCTTGCGTCGGTCCCCAGGTCGGTGGAGGACACCAACGCCTGGCGCCGGCCGACGAAGACCCGCAGCCCCAGATCCTGGCTCTCCTCGCGCTCCAGCTTCTCGATCTCGCCCAGGCGCCGGGTGTGGCCCAGGGCCGCCGAGCGCACCAGGATGGCATCGGCGGCGTCGGCGCCGGCGGCGCGGGCGCGGCCGATCACGTCGTCCAGCAGATCGAGATCGTTGCCGTTAAAACCATCGGCCATGGCCGGCTCCTCGTGCGCGGGGTGGCGGCCGCCCTTATATGGCATCGCCATGGGCCGCGCAAAGACCCGCCCGACCCAGGCGAGGATTGAAACGCCGCCGCCGCTTGGCTAAGGCTTAGCTAAGGATGGCGTCCGGCGAGGCGAACTCCGTGGCGAAGACCGATCCCATCGAGGTTTTGATCCTCAGCGGCAGCGGGCGCCCTGTGTCCTACACCCGCAGCCTGTGTCGGGCGATGGTGGCGGCGCTGGCCACGCGCGGCGCCGCCGGCCATCTGATCGATCTGCACACGACCGTGCTGCCCCAGGTCGATGCGCAGGTGCGCGCGCGCCGCGCCGCCAATGCCGATCCGGGCCTCGCCGAGCTGTTCCGCCACGCCGAGGCCGCCGACGCCTTCGTGATGGCGAGCCCGGTCTATCACAACAGCTATACGGGGCTGTTGAAGAACGCCCTCGACTGGCTGGGGATCAACGACTTCCGCCAGCGCCCGGTGGCGTTGATGAGTCACGGCGAACGCTCGACCCAGGCGGTGGACCATCTGCGCATCGTCGTGCGCGGCGTGCTCGGCGTGGCGATCACCGCCCAGGTGTGTACCCGCGAGGACGACTTCGCGGCCGTGCCCGACGGCGACGGCCTCTACGAGCTGACCGACGCGGACATCCTCGCCCGCGTCGAGCGCGTCGCCGACGAGCTCATGGTCTTCGCGCGCCATCTGCGGGAGGTCAGGGCCGGGGCGTAGGGCGTCATACTTCGACAGGCAGACCATGAGAGCTTGAGCCGAAACCGTGAGCCTGTCCTCACCCTGAGCCT
>JAZFQY010000225.1:0-3854 GCA_036445355.1 Alphaproteobacteria bacterium | reverse complement strand
GAGACCCGTCAGGGGCGTGCAGGCGAGCGCAAAGGCAACGGGCGAATGCGAGGCGGACGGTAAGACCGCATCCGCCCGTGGGCCCCGGGGCGCCGACCTCGTCTATCCCCCGCAAATCTCATCGAGGCCGGGCGTGCGCCGGCCGTCGCGCGACCACAGGATGGGAAAGTAGTTCTCGTCCATCTCGTTGTCGCCGAGGCGCTTGTAGCGGCCGTAGATGGAGCCCGTGCCCTCGCCCAGGCGTTCGGGCACGTATCGCGCCGACGACGACATGGCGTGCAGCACCAGGGCACGGCGCGGCGTATCGCTCCGGTTATGGCCCGAGCCGTGCCAGACCCAGCCGTGGTGGATCGAGCCGCCGCCCTTGTTGACCACGATGGGCACGATCTCGGGTTCGCTACCCTCGGCCCGGGCCGCCAGCTCCATGTCCTTGCGATAATCCTCGGGGCCGTGGAACTCGCCCTCGGGCGTCGAGTGCGCCCAGGTGTGCGAGCCCCGCACCACCTCCATGGTGCCGCCGTCGGCGCTGGTGTCGTCGAGGGCGATCCACAGGCTGATGAGCTCCTGGGGCGTGAACCAGGTGAGGTAGGCGTCGTCCTGGTGGAAGCCCAGCGGCCGGGCGCCGGGCGGCTTCCACAGCACGTCGTCGATCATGATGCGGGCGCCGGGCCAGCCCGAGAGCCCGGCCAGCGCGCGGCCGAAGTCCTCGCGCAGCATGACCCGGGCGATGGTCCGGTCGGCCTTCCAGCCGTTGCAGATCTGGCGGGTCAGGGACGGGTCGCCGGTGCCCTCCTGCCAGTTGACCTCGTCGGGGGTGACGCCGGTCTCGAACGCGCCGCGGAACAGCCGGTCGAAACTCGCCCGCAGCGCCTCGACGGTCGCCTCGTCGACGATGCGCTCGAGCATGACGACCCCGTCGGCGTTGAAGCGGTCGGTCTGCTCCCGGCTGAGTTTCAACTCCTGCATCACTAGCCACCTTACGGCAGGCAGTCGAGGTACGTCTTAACGTCCCAGTCCGAGACCTGCCAGATGAACTTGTTCCACTCGTCGCGCTTGTACCAGTCGTAGATGCCGTGCAAATCGCCCGGCAGGGCCGACTTGATGACCTCGTCGGCGGCCAGCTCGTCGAGGGCATCGCGGAGCGTCGTCGGGATGCGGGCGATCTCCTCGCCCGAGGCCATGACCTCGGCGAAGTTGCGCTCCTCGGGGTCGCCGGGATCGATCTTGTTGACGATGCCGTCGTCGAAGGCGCGCAGCAGGGCGGCCTGCATCAGGTAGGGGTTGACCATGGAATCGGCGGCGCGGAACTCGAAGCGGTCGGGGCTCGAGACGCGGATCGCGCAAGAGCGGTTCTGCAGCCCCCAGCTTGCGCCCACCGGCGCCCACAAGCCGGTGTCGTTGAGGCGCCGGTACGAATTCACCGTCGACGCACCGATCGCGGTCAGGGCGTTGAGGTGCTTGAGCATGCCGCCGAGGGCATAGCGTCCGGTCTCGGTCGGCAGCCAGACCTCGTCCTCGTCGCGGAACGCATTGGTTCCGCCCCGGCTGTAGGTGAACACGCCGTCCATGCCGGGCAGCGGATCGTCGACCAGGCGCGCGACCTCGCCCTCGCCGCCTCTCCACAGCGAGACGTTGTGGTGGCAGCCGTTCGCCGGCATGCCCATGTAGGGCTTCGACATGAAGACCGCCAGCAGGTCGAACTCGCGGGCCACCTGGGCGCAGATCTGGCGGTAGGTGGTCAGCCGGTCCGAGGTCCTGAGCGCGTCGTCGTAGGTCCAGTTGAGCTCGATCTGTCCCGGGGCGTCCTCGTGGTCGCCCTGAATGATGTCGATGCCCATGGCAATGGCGTAGTCGTAGACCCGGAGCCAGACGTCGGCAAGCTGCTCGAACTGGTCGATGTGATAGGCGTAGGGCTTGGTGGTGCCCTTGTAGGGCTCGTTTTCGTCGCCCGGCTTGAGCCACAGCATCTCGGGCTCGCAGCCGACCCGCAGGTGCATGCCGTGGTCGGCGCGGAACCGGGCGTCGATACGCTTCAGATTGCCGCGGCTGTCGGAATCGAGATACACGCCCGGCTTTTCCGGGTCTTCGCGGCTCCAGAAGCAGGTGCAGTAGATCCGCGCCATGCGCTTGTTCCAGGGCAACTGGCAGAAGGTTTCGGGGTCGGGCAGCGCCAGCAGCTCGGAAGCGTTGGGCGGAAAACCGATGAGGTTTCCGTCGCGGTCGGCAAACACGTTGGTGACGCCGCCCAGCCAGGTCTGCACGCCCTTCGCGGCGACCTCCTCCCAGTGCCGCGAGGGCACCGCCTTGCCCATGATGCGGCCGGTGATCGAGATGTATTGGTAATAAATGTAGACGACGCCCAGCTCATCGATTTTCTCGCGCACCTGGCGGACCAGGTCGTCGCGCCCCAGCTCAGCCAGGCAGTTGTCGAGGTCCATCGTTCCGACTTCACCCTGAACCATTGCTTGCGTCCTCGTTCACACGGTTTCGAGATAGCGCGCCCGCTCGGCGGCGCTGACCTGGCGGCGCAAGGCAATTTCCTCGGCGCGCCGCGAGGCCACGAAATGGTCGATGAAGGCATCGCCGAAGATGGCGCGCGCCCGCCGGCTGCCAGCCAGGCGTTCGGTCGCCTCGAACAGGTCGTGGGGCAGGCGCGGCGCGGCGGTCGATCCCGGGGGCGGCGCCTCGCCGGTCCCGGCGGTGGCGATCGGCGGCGGCGGCTCGGCCCCGCGCTCGATGCCGTCGAGGCCAGCGCCGAGCATCATGGCCAACGCCAGGTAGGGATTGGTGTCCGAGGCCGGCAGGCGGTACTCGAGCCGGCAACGGGATTCGGGCTCGGCGACGGCGCGGATCGCCGCCGCGTAGTTCTGCGGCGCCCAGCTTGCCGTCTGGGGCGCCCAGTTGCCCGGCGTCAGCCGGCGATAGGCGTTGACCGTATGGGCGCACAGCGCCAGCGCCTCGGGCGCCAGCTCGACGACGCCGGCAATGAAGGCGCGGCAGACGCCGCTCAGGCCGTCCTCGCGCGCGCCGTCGGCAAAGGCGTTGGCGCCACCCTGCTCCTTGGCGGCGAGCGACAAATGGATATGGCCCGACAGGCCGGGATAATCGGCGCCGAGCTGGGCCATGAACGAGGCGGTCTGGCCCTCGCGCCGGCAATGGGCCTTGGTGAACAGGCGGAAAAAGGTGGCGTCGTCGGCGGCGCGGACTGGCTCGCCGGCCTTGAGCGTCGCCTCGAAGCAGCCCGGTCCAAGCTCGACCCCAAGCGCGTGGAGCGGCACCTCGGCGGCCACCAGGCGTTGCTCCAGCCGGGCGACGAAGTCGCCGTGGACGGCCGCCGTCTGGCCGGCCCAGCAGTGGTTGTCGATGGCGAAGGGCGTCAGGCCCTCGAAGTTCTTTTCGCGCAGGGAATGGGCGGTCTCTTCGAGCACGATGAACTCGAACTCGAAGGCGCAGCGCACGTCGTAACCCATGGCCGCGGCCTTGGCGACCTGGGCGCGCAGCAGCTCGCGCGGCGACAGCGCGGCGGACGGCCCGGAATAGTCGGCGACCAAGAGCGCCGCGTCGGCCTCGAAGGGATAGGGCCGTACCGAACCCGGATCGATGGCGATCGGTTCGCCGACGAAGGGCCCGCCGCCGAACACCTGATCGGCGATATCCCATTGGGGCAGTACGTTGACGAAGGTCGCGCCCTCGGCGAATTCCCCGAGCTCGGCCAGCCTGAGACGGCGCTCGCGAAAGACCCCGTCGAGATCGACGATGCCGACGTGGACGACTGCGACACCCGCTTTTTCGAGGTCCGCCAACACGGCCTGCAGGTCGCCGTCATGGCGACCGGTTTCCTTCCCTGACACGGC
>JAZFQY010000224.1:0-2149 GCA_036445355.1 Alphaproteobacteria bacterium | reverse complement strand
CATGCATCCGCCGACCCTGCTCACGCGCCGGCCCGGCGACCCGGTGCCCGGCACGCGCGTCATCTCTGCCCGCGTGTCGGACCAGATGCGGCGGCTGATGCGCCTGGTGGTCGAACACGGCACAGGCAAGAACGGCGACGCACCCGGCTATCTCGTCGGCGGCAAAACCGGCACCGCCGAGAAACTGATGGACGGCCGCTATCAGCGCGACGCGCTGATCTCCTCCTTCGTCGCCGCATTCCCCATCACCCGGCCGCGCTACGTGATCGTGGTCATGCTCGACGAACCCAAGGGCATCGAGGAGAGCTTCGGCTTCGCCACCGGCGGTTGGACGGCGGCGCCTGTGGTGGCGCACGTGGTGGCGCGCATGGCGCCGCTCATGGGCGTGGCGCCGGTGGACGAGGACGCGCCCGAGGTACGCCGGAGGCTGGCGGTGCGCATTAACGCGCGGGACCCGAGGGTTGCGAATTTCTGATCTGATGGCGGGTTTCGACTGGCATAGCGCGACGGCGCTCGGCGACGTGGACATCAGCGGCCTCACGGCGGACAGCCGCAATGTGGAGCCGGGCTTCCTGTTCGCCGCCCTCCCCGGCAGCCGGCTGGATGGGCGCGCGTTCATCGCCGACGCCGTCGCCCGCGGCGCCGTCGCGGTGCTGGCGCCTACGGGCACGGCCGCACCCGATGACGGCGCCCGGCCGATCGAGCTCCTGACCGACGACAACCCGCGCCGGCGACTGACCCTGCTCGCGGCGCGCTTCTACCGCCACCAGCCAGCGACCGTGGTCGCCGTGACCGGCACCAACGGCAAGACGTCGGTGGTCGAGTTCGCACGCCAGATTTGGGCCCGACTCGGCCGCAAGGCCGCGAGCCTGGGGACGCTCGGCGTCAGCGCCCCGGGGTTCGCCGCCGGGCCGGGCCTGACCACGCCCGACCCGGTGGAGCTGCACCGCCTCCTGGCCGCCCTGGCCGAGGCCGGCGTCGAATATGCGGCGATTGAGGCGTCGAGCCACGGGCTCGAGCAGTTCCGTCTCGACGGGGTGCGCCTGAGTGCGGCGGCATTCACAAATCTCGGGCGCGACCATTTGGACTACCACCACGACATGAACGCCTATCTCGGCGCCAAGCGCCGCCTGTTCGAACACTTGCTACCGGCCGATGCGCCGGCGGTGCTCAACGCCGACGCGCCCGAGTTCGAGGCCCTCAGCGGCGCCTGCCGCGACGCCGGCCACGACGTGGTGAGCTATGGCCGCGCCGGCACGAGCCTGCGCCTCGTCGACGTGACGCCGCTCGCCGACGGCCAGCGCCTGGTGCTCGAGGTCTTCGGCCGCACTTATGACACGCGCCTGCCCCTGGTCGGCGAATTCCAGGCCGCGAACGCCCTCGCCGCCCTCGGCCTGGTAACGGCGTGCGGCGCCGACGCCGATCCAGCCGTAGCCGCCCTCGCCCGTCTCACCGGTGCGCGCGGACGCCTGGAGCTGGTCGCCCACCACCGCGACGGCGCCGCCGTCTATGTCGACTATGCCCACACGCCCGACGCGCTGGAGTCGGTACTGCGCGCCCTGCGCCCGCATGTTGCCGGCCGCCTGGCGGTGGTGTTCGGGGCCGGTGGCGATCGCGATGCCGGCAAGCGGCCGCTGATGGGGGCCGCCGTCGCCCGCCTCGCAGACCGCGCATTGGTCACGGACGACAACCCGCGCGGCGAGGACCCGGCGGCGATCCGCGCCGAGGTGCTCGCCGCCTGCCCAGGGGCGGAGGAGATCGGCGACCGCGGCAAGGCAATCCGCGCCGGCATCGCCGGCCTCGGCCCGGACGACGCCCTGCTCATCGCCGGCAAAGGCCACGAGCAGGGTCAGATCGTCGGCACGCGGACCCTGCCGTTCGACGATGCCGAGGTGGCGCGCGCCGCGATCGCGGCGCTGGCGGCACCGGGGGGCGAGCGGTGATGGCGGCGACACCCCTGTGGCACGCCGGCGAGGTGCAGCGCGCCACCGGCGGCCGCGTGCCGCCCGGGCGGGCGGCGCAGGACTGGACCGCCTCGGGCGTCTCCATCGACAGCCGCAGCCTCGAGGGCGGCGACCTGTTCGTCGCCCTCAAGGGCCCGAACTTCGACGGCCACGACTACGTGACGGTGGCGCGCGCGGCGGGTGCG
>JAZFQY010000223.1:0-8771 GCA_036445355.1 Alphaproteobacteria bacterium | reverse complement strand
AGGCGAGGACCCCGGAATGGGTGTAGGGAATCGCCAGCAGGTCCAACAGCCCCTGCACGCGCCCATCCTCGCCGTAGCGGCCGTGGAGCGCGTTGAAGACCGCGTCGGGACGCGGCGACAGCGCCTGCGTCAGGGCGTCCAAGTCGCGTGTCACCTCGATCTCGCTGACGCTGTAGCCGGCGTCTCGTAGCGCCGCGGCGCACTCGCTGCCGCTGACCAGCGACACGTCGCGCTCGGCCGACCAGCCGCCCTTGAGCACGGCGACGTGTTTAGCCATCCAATTTCTCCAGCGGCAGGCCGATGCGCCGGATTTCCCACTCGAGCGCGACGCCGCTCGTTTCCAGCACCCGCCGCCGCACCTCCTCGCCCAGCGTCTCCAACTCGCCGGCCGTGGCGTTGCCGGTGTTGATGAGGAAATTGCAATGCTTCTCCGACACCATGGCGCCGCCGACGGCGAGGCCCCGGCAGCCGGCCCGGTCGATCAGCTCCCATGCCTTGTGGCCCTCGGGGTTGGCGAAGGTGCTGCCGCCGGTGCGGGAGCGGATCGGCTGAGTGTCGGCGCGGGCGCTCTGCACGTAGCTGATGGCGCGCGCGATCTCGGACTTGTCGCCGGGTACGCCCTGCATGATGGCACCAGTGAAGATCCAGTCCTCCGGCACGCCGCAGCCGCGATAGCGGGGCGCCCATTCGCCCGGGCTCAGCGCCTGCGCCTTGCCCTTGGGGTCGAGCGCCCGCACGCGCGTCACGATGTCCTTCATCTCGCGCCCATAGGCGCCGGCGTTCATGCGCAGGCTGCCGCCGATGGTCCCCGGCACGCCGGACAGGAACTCGAAACCGGCCAGCGATGCATCGCGGCAGGTGAGCGCCACGTTGTAGTCGAGCGCCATGGCGCCGGCGGTGACCTCCGTTCCCGCGACCTCGATGCCGGCGAAGCCACGCCCGAGGCGGACGACGACGCCGGCGACGCCACCGTCGCGTACCAGCAGGTTGGAGGCGACGCCGATTACCGTTACCGACACGTCGGCGGGCTTCTCGGCGAGGAAGGCGGTCAGGTCGGCCTCGTCGGCCGGGCGCATCAGCACCTCCGCCGGACCACCGACGCGAAACCAGGTTACCCCGGCCAGGGGCGCGTTCTCGGTGTAGCGGCCGCGGATCCGGGGCAGGTGCTCCACCAGTCGGTCGGTGAATTGGGCTGCGGGCATCGTCATGACTCCCTCCCCCTGATCGGGCCGGCGAAGGCTTGCAGTTGTCCGGGCAGGGCCTGGGCCCAGCTCGTGATGCTGCCGGCGCCGAGGCAGACCACCATGTCGCCGGGCGCCACCGTGTCGCCAATGACGGCGGCCAGCTCGTCGGGCGAACCCAGGGCGCGGGCGTCGCGGTGGCCGTGGGCGGTGAGGCCGGCGACGAGCGCGTCTCGGCTGGCGCCCTCGATCGGCGCCTCGCCGGCTTCGTAAACGTCGGCGACCAGCACCGTGTCGGCATCTTTGAAGCAGGTGCAGAACTCTTCGAACAGGCTCGACAGGCGCGTGTAGCGGTGCGGCTGGAAGACGGCGACGATGCGCCCCTTACAGGCGGTGCGCGCCGCATCGAGGACGGCGGTGATCTCCACCGGATGGTGGCCGTAGTCGTCGATCACGGTGACGCCGACGACCTCGCCGGTCTTGGTGAAGCGGCGCTTGACGCCGGCGAATTCGGCGAACGCCGAGCGCAGCACGTCGTCGGCGATGCCCAGCTCGCCGGCGATGGCGACGGCGGCAAGGGCGTTCTGCACGTTGTGGGCGCCAAGCATGGGCAGGTACATGCCTTCCAACGTGCGCGGGTCGCCGGAGCCGTGCTCGCCGAACTCGATATCGAAGCGCGAGCCCTCGGCGTTGACCCTGAGATTGGCGCCGCGCACGTCGGCCTGGCGGCTGAAGCCGTAGGTTATGACCCGGCGGTCGGTGAGGCGGGCGGTCAACGCCTGCACCTCCGGATGGTCGGCGCACATCGCCGCCACGCCGTAGAACGGGATGTTGGCGACGAAGCTGGCGAAGGCCCGGCGAAGGGCGTCGAAGTCGCCGTAGAAATCCATGTGCTCGGGATCGATGTTGGTGACCACCACCACCGTCGCCGGCAGGCGCACGAAGGAGCCGTCGGACTCGTCGGCCTCGACCACCATCCAGTCGCCGCTGCCGAGGCGCGCGTTGGTGCCGTAGGCATTGATGATGCCTCCGTTGATCACCGTCGGGTCGAGCCCGGCGCCGTCGAGAACCGCGGCGATGAGCGAGGTGGTCGTGGTCTTGCCGTGGGTGCCGGCGACGGCGACCGACCATTTCAGCCGCATCAATTCGCCTAGCATCTCCGCCCGGCGCACCACCGGGACCAGGCGCGCCCGCGCCCCGGCGATCTCCGGATTGTCGTCCTTGATGGCCGAGGAGACGACGACGACGTGCGCCGCGCTCACATTGGTGTCACTGTGGCCGATGAAGATGGGGATGCCCTTGTCACGCAGACGCCGGACATTGGCGTTCTCGGCCAGGTCCGAACCCTGCACCTTGTAGCCGAGCGCGTGCAGGGTCTCGGCGATGCCGCTCATGCCGATGCCGCCGATGCCGGAGAAATGGATGGTGCCGATGTCGAGCGGCAGCGCTCTCATTCCGCTGCCTCCCCATAGACCGGTCCCCGTTCGTCGCGGCCCCGGCGGGCGCCGCCATTGTCGCCGACCAGCTCGTCGACCATGTTGGCCAGGCGCTCGGCGGCGTCGGGATGGCCGGCGGCGCGTGCCCGCTGCGCGGCTTCGGCAAGACCCTCCGGGTCCGCGAGCGCATCCTCGAGCCGCGCCGCCAGCGCCGTCGGCGTGAAGTCGTCCTCGGGTAGCAGCCAAGCGCCGCCGGCATCCGCCAATGCGCGAGCGTTGGCGGCCTGGGGGTCGTCGGTGGCATGCGGGTATGGAACCAGGACCGCCGGCCGGCCGGCGGCGGTGAGCTCGGCCACGGTGGAGGCGCCGGCGCGGCAGAGGACGAGGTGTGCCGCCGCCAGTCGCGCCGGAAAATCGGCGATGAAGGCGGCGAGCTCCGGCGCCAGGCCGCAGGCGGCGAAGGCGGCGCGCGCCCGCTCCAGATCCTCGTAGCGGCACTGCTGGGTAATCTCGATGCGTTGCCGGCTGGTGTCCGGCAACAACGCCATCGCCGCCGGCACGACCTCGCTGAAGACGGTGGCACCCTGGCTGCCGCCGACGACCAGAAGGGCGAGAGGGGCGGCCTCGCCCGGTGGACGGTAGGGCGCGCGGGCAAGCGCCGCGACCTCGGCCCTGACCGGATTGCCGGTGAGCCGCGCCTTGACGCGGTCTGCCGCGCGCAGCCCCACCGTATTCGGCATCGACACGGCGATCGCCGCCACCAACGGCGCCAGCAGGCGGTTGGCGCGGCCCATGACGCCGTTCTGCTCGTGGATCAGGGTCGGCACACGGGCGCGGGCGGCGGCGAGCATGGCCGGTACCGAGGCGTAGCCGCCGAAGCCGACCGCCGCAACGGGGGCGAGCCGGCGCACCAGCCGCGCCGCTTGCAATGTACCCAGAGCCAGGGCGCCACCGCCGCGCAGCTTGCGCCCGATGCCGCCGGCGAGGGAGCCGGCGCGGACGCGATGGGTCTCGACCCCGAGGTTTTGGAAGGCGCCGCCGCGCGCGTCGGTTACCAGCGCGACTCGGTGGCCGCGGGCGATCAGCGCTTCGGCCAGGGAGTTGGCCGGGAACATGTGACCGCCGGTGCCGCCGGCGGCGATCAGGATCGGCCGCGCGCTCACGCGCCCCCTCCCGCGCGCCGCCGCGTCAGCGCCAGCACCATGCCGATGCCGAGGGCGATGGCGATCAGGGACGAGCCGCCATAGGAGACGAAGGGCAGGGTCATGCCCTTGGTCGGCATCAGATCCAGGCTCGAGGCCATGTTGATCAGCGCCTGCAACCCGAACTGGATCAGCAGCCCGGCGGCGGCGAGGGTGACGAACAGGTTTTCGTCTTGCAGCACGCGGGCAAAGCCGCGCAGGACGATGAACGCAAACAGCAGCACCAGGGCCAGGCAGGCCAGGAGGCCCAGTTCCTCGCCGGCGACGGCAAAAATGAAATCCGCGTGGGCGTCGGGGAGCGAGTCCTTGATCGTGCCCTCGCCGGGCCCGCGGCCGAACAGGCCGCCATTCATGAACGCCTGCAGGCTGCGGTCGATCTGGTAGCTGTCGCCGGCCGCCGGGTCGAGGAAGCCGTCGATCCGGCTGGCCACGTGGGGAAAGACGAAATACGCCCCGGCCAGGCCGGCGATGCCGCTCAAGGCCATGGCGAATACCAGCGACAGGGGCAGGCCGGCGAGGAAGAACTGGCCGGCCCACACCGCGCTCACCACCACCGCCTGGCCCAGATCCGGCTGCGCCAGCAGGAGCACGAGCAGGGCCGCGAACAGGCCGGCGCAGATCGTCTTGCCGGGAAAGGCGGCGTCGCGCTGGCTCTGGGCGAACAGCCATGCCGCGACGACGGCGAAGGCGGGCTTGGCGAACTCCGACGGTTGCAGCGATAGCCCGGCGAGCACGAGCCAGCGCCGGGCGCCGTTGATCTCGGTCCCGACAACGAGGGTGAGCAGTAGTAGCAAGATGGAGGCGACGAACATGATCGCCGCCAGGCGCCGCACCTGGCGCGGCGACATGAGCGACACGCCGAGGATGAGGGTCAGCGCCGGCGGTAGCAGCAAAAGGTGGCGCTTGACGAACTGCAGGCTGTCGGCGGCGCCGATGCGCGCCGCAACCGGCGGCCCGGCGGCCATCGCCAGCACGACGCCGAAGCCGATCAACGCCGCCAGCGCCGCCAGGGACCAACGGTCGACGGTCCACCACCAGCGGCCGATGAGCGAGGTGTCGGTGCGGGCCAGAGTGGTCACGCCGTCGCCTCGCGCATCGGTTGCGGCCGGCGGCCGGGCAGGTCCGCGACCGCGGCGCGGAACGCCTCGCCGCGCGCCTCGAAATTGGCGAACTGGTCCCACGAGGCGCAGGCCGGGGAGAGCAGCACCACGGCGCCGTCCTCGTCGTCGGCACGGGCCTGGGCCGCCGCCTGACCGACTGCCGTCGCCAGATCGCCGGCGATGGTGACCGGAATCCGGTCGCCAAGCGTGGCGGCCATGGCCTCCGCCGCCTCGCCGATGAGATAGGCGTGGCGGATGCGCGCGAGGTAGCCGGTCAGGGGCTCGATGCCACCCTCCTTGGCCTGGCCGCCGGCGATCCAGTAGATCGCCTGGTAACAGGCCAGGGCGCACGCCGCCGCCTCGGCGTTGGTGGCCTTGCTGTCGTTGACGAAGGCGACGCGGTCGATCTCGGCCACCAACTCCTGACGGTGGGCGAGACCGGGATAGGTGGCCAGCCTGCGGGCGATCGTCTTCGGCGCCACGCCTGCCGCGCGGGTGGCGGCATACGCGGCGGCGGCGTTCTGGGCGTTGTGCTGGCCGGGTAGGTTGGCGGCGGTGGACAGGCGCACGGCGCGCACCCTCTTGCCGCCCGTGTCGTCGACCAGCCATCCGGCCTCGGCATAGACGCCGCCGCTTATCGGCCCGGCTGACGAGATCGGGATCACTGTCTGGGTGCCTTGATCGCGCAGGCGCTCATAGGCGGCGCGCGAGGCGTTGTCGTCGACGCCGACGACCGCGGTGCAGCCTTCATGCTGGCCGCGAAAGATGCGGGATTTCGCCGCCGCGTAGCCGTCCATGCCGCCGTGACGGTCCAAATGGTCGGCCCCGAGATTGACCAGCACCGCGACCACGAACATCGGCGTCGGCAACAGCTCCAACTGGTAAGAGGACAGCTCCAGCACGTAGGCGCCGTCCCCGGCGAGGGGCGCCAGGGCGAGCGCCGGCGTGCCCAGATTGCCGCCGACGGCGATCGGTCGCTTGCCGCCGGCGAGAATGTGACCGATGAGCGCGGTCGTGGTCGATTTTCCGTTGGTGCCGGTGACGCCGACATAGGCGGCGTCGGGTTGCGCCCGGGCCAGCAGCTCGATGTCGCAGACGATCTCGCAGCCGGCCGCCTTGGCGCGGCGCACGATCGGGTGGGGCCGCGGATGGGTGTGGGGAATTCCGGGGCTGAGCACGAACAGCTCGACCGCGCCGAGGTCGGCCGTCCCCAGGTCGACGATCGGCACGCCGGCGGCGGTATTGCGCGCGTCGGCGGCGTCGTCCCAGGCCCAAACCTCGATGCCGCTGGCGACCAGCGCCCGCGCCGCGGCCAGCCCCGAGCTGCCGAGACCTAGCACCGCCACCGGCCGGCCGGCGAGGAAGGACAGGTCGATGCACGTCCCCGCCATCGGCCTCACCTGAGCTTAAGGGTCGACAGGCCGACCAGCGCCAGGACCGAGGCGATGATCCAGAAGCGGATGACGATCGTCGGCTCGGCCCAGCCTTTCTGCTCGAAGTGGTGGTGCAGGGGCGCCATGCGAAACACGCGCCGCCCGGTGAGCTTGAACGAGACCACCTGCACGATGACGGAGACAGTCTCGAGCACGAACAGGCCGCCGACGATGGCGAGCACCAGCTCGTGCTTGGTGATGACGCTGATGCCGCCCAGCGCCCCGCCCATGGATAGCGAGCCGGTGTCGCCCATGAACACCATCGCCGGCGGCGCGTTGTACCAAAGGAAACCGAGGCCGGCGCCGACGAGCGCGCCGCAGAACACGGCCAACTCGCCGGTGCCGGGCACGTGTTGGATCTGTAGGTAGTTGGCGAACACGGCGTTGCCGGTCAGGTAGGCGATGAAGGCGAAACATCCGGTGGCGATCATCACCGGCACGATTGCGAGCCCGTCCAAGCCGTCAGTCAAATTGACCGCGTTCGACGCCCCGACCATGACCAGCACCGCAATCGGCAGGAAGAACCAGCCGAGATTGGGCAGAAAGTCCTTGAAGAACGGCACCGCCAGGCTGGTGGCCAGCGGCATGCGCGTGAGCTCCATGATCCACACCGCGGCGACGGCGCCAATGACGATCTCGCAGGCGAGTTTCAGCTTGGCCGGCATGCCGTGCGAGTGGCGGCGGGTCAGCTTCAAATAGTCGTCGACGAAGCCGACGGCGCCGAATCCGAGCATGATCAACAGGATCACCCAGACATAGCCGTTGCGCAGATCGGCCCAGAGAAGGGTCGCGCCGACCGAGGCGAGGAGGATCAGGAAGCCGCCCATGGTGGGCGTGCCCGCCTTTTCTAAATGGCCCTCGGGGCCGTCGTCACGGATCGGCTGGCCGCCCGGCTGTTGGCGCTTCAGCCACTCGATGAGGAAGGGTCCGAGCACAAAACTGATGACCAGCGCCGTCATGACCGCGCCGCCGGTGCGGAAGGTGAGGTAGCGGAACAGATTGAAAACGATGAACTCTTCGCCGAGGTCGCCGAGCAGATAGAGCATCGAGCGCCCTCCCTCAATGCCCGTTGGCGGCGCGACGCGGCGCGCGTCGACCCACGGCGAGCACGGCGTCGACGACGGGCGCCATGCGGCTCCCGAGCGAGCCCTTGACCAGCACCACGTCGCCCGCCCGCAGCGACGCCAGGACCACCGGCGTCAGCGCGTCGGCGTCAGCCGCATGGCCGCCGCGCATCGCCGCCGGCAGGGCGGCATGGAGGGCGCCCATGATTGGACCGGCGGTGAAGGCGAGGTCGATCCCCGCCTGCTCGAGGTCGGGCGCCAGGGCGGCGTGCAGGGCCTCGGCCTCCGCCCCGAGCTCCAGCATGTCGCCCAGGATCGCGATGCGGCGGCCGCCGGGCTCGCGGCCGGCGAGGACGGCGAAGGCGGCGCGCATGGCGGCCGGACTGGCGTTATAGCTCTCGTCGATGAGCTCGAAACTTCCGTTCTCCAGGGCGATGCGGTGGCGTTCGCCGCGCCCCTTGAGGGGGCGTAGATTGGCGAGCGCCCTGGCCGCCCGCGCCGTGTCGCCGCCCATCGCGTCCACCGCCGCCAAGGCGGCGAGGCTGTTGATCGCCCAGTGCCGGCCGGCGAGACCGAGCCGGTAGGTGATCTCGTGTCCGAACAAGTTCGCCCGCACCAGGTCTCCGTCGGCTCCCGGCCGGTGCTCGACGAGCCGCGCCTCGGCCGCTGGGTCGGCGCCGAAGCCGACGATCCGACCGACGCCGCAGGCCGCGGCCGCGGCCGCCAGCCGGTCGTAGAACGGGCTCTCCCGGTGCAGGACGGCGACCCCGTCAGCGCCCATGCCGGCGAAGATCTCGGCCTTGGCATCGGCGATCGCCTCGACGCTGGCGAAGAATTCCAGGTGGGCGTCGGTGACGGTGGTGATGATGGCGACGTGCGGGCGCGACAGGCACGCAAGCGGCGTCAGCTCACCCGGATTGTTCATACCCAGCTCGAACACGCCGAATGCGACTCGGTGCGGCATGCGCGCCAGCGACAGGGGCACGCCCCACCGATTGTTGAGGTTGCCGCGGCTGGCGGCGGTGGATCCGACGGCGGCGAGGGCCGTGGCCAGCGCCTCCTTGGTACCGGTCTTGCCGACGCTGCCGGTGATGCAGCAGATGCGCGCGTCGGTGCGTTCGCGGGCGGCGCGTCCCAGCGCCTCCAGGGCGATGTCGGTGTCCTCGACCAGCACCAGCGGCGCGTCGGCGGTAAGCCCCTTGGGCAGGCGATGCACCACCGCCGCCGCCGCACCCGCCGCGCGCGCCACCGTCACGTAGTCGTGGCCGTCGAAGTTCGGGCCCTTGAGGGCGACGAACAGGTCGCCGCCCTCGAGGCTGCGGCTGTCGATGGAGACGCCCGAGGCGGTCCAGTCC
>JAZFQY010000222.1:0-3543 GCA_036445355.1 Alphaproteobacteria bacterium | reverse complement strand
GCCCAGTCGGACTGGCTGCCCATGATGATCCCAACATGCGGGTCGGCCATGTCGCGCCTCCGTCTCGCTCGTGTAAACACTTGTTAATCATTGCCGTATTAACGTTTCGTCAGGCAAAATGCCATGGGCCTGGATCCCCTGGCATTGCGATCTTTCTATTTGGGTCGGCCCATGAAGATTGGCGAAACCGCACGCGTTCGCGGCACCAGCGCGGCCCGGCCCGGCCGCACCTACGGTGCCGGCCGGGCCAAGGCCACCGCGCCCGTTCGCGACACGGTTTCGATCGCCGGCATTCCCGAATCCGATCTCACGCCCAAGGTCCACGCCGCCATTCAGCAATTGATGGCGGAGGTCGAACTGCTGCGGGGCGAGCTCAACCAGTCGCAGCAGCGCGTCGCCTTCCTAGAGCGCCTGGCGGACGAGGACACGTTGGTGCCGGTCTATAACCGCCGCGCCTTCGTGCGCGAGCTCAGTCGCGTCGTTTCCTACGCCGAGCGCTACGGCACACCGTCGAGTGTTCTCTACTTCGACATCAACGATATGAAGGCGATCAATGACCGGTTGGGCCATGCCACCGGCGATGCGGTGCTGCACTATGTCGCCGAGTTGCTGGTCGCCAATGTGCGCGAATCCGACATCGTCGGGCGTTTGGGCGGCGACGAGTTCGGCGTCATCCTGACCCATGCCGATGAAGGCCTGGCGCAGGAAAAGGCCGTCTCGCTGGCCGCGGCGATCGAGGGCCGGCCGTTCGCGTGGAACGGCCATTCGCTCACCTTGAGCGTCGCCTTCGGTCTTTACACCTTCAGCGGCAGCGAGAACGCGGGCGAGGCGCTTGACCGTGCCGACCAGGCGATGTACGCGCACAAGAATACGCGCGCCGACAAGTAGCGCCTGCGGTCGGTCAAGCGGACCGCGGTTGGGCTCACGGGAGAAGGCAAGTCAGGCGATGATGTCGGGTAGCAGCTGGTCCTCTAGTCGGCTGATATGGTCCTTCAGCATGAGTTTGCGTTTTTTCAGCCGCTGCACCTGTAGCTGATCGTAGGACCCCTCGCCGGTGAGCCGAGCGATGATGTCATCGAGGTCGCGGTGCTCGGTCAGTAGATCGGCCAGCTTCTTTTCGAGTATCTTCCTCTCTTTCGAGTTCATATGCCGACCGGTCTCCAAATCTGGCTCGAAGTATAGCAGAATTTGGCAGGACATGGCAGCCGCCGGGTGGTAGAGGCCAGCATCGCACCGCAGGCGAGGCACACGCCGGACCGGCCGGGAGCCTATGAATGAGCAAGCGCATCGGAATCTTGACCAGTGGCGGCGATTGTGCCGGCCTCAATGCCATCATTCGCGGCGTCGTGCGGCGCGCGGTGGCGGGCCATGGCTGGCGTGTCATCGGCATTCGCCAGGGCACGCTGGGTCTCCTCAGCCGCCCGATCGAGTGCGAGAAACTGGAGCCGGACCGTTTCACCGGGCAGATCCTGCGCCAGGGCGGGACCATCCTCGGCACCACCAATGTCGGCAACCCGTTCGACTTTCCCATGCCCGACGGTACGCACAAGGACCGCTCCGACGAGATCATCGCCGGCTACCGCGAGCTCGATCTCGACGCCTTGGTCGGCATCGGCGGCGACGGTAGCCTAGCCATCTTGCGCCAACTGGCGGAGAAGGGCGACATCGGCTT
This sequence comes from Alphaproteobacteria bacterium, assembly GCA_036445355.1. GTDB lineage: Bacteria > Pseudomonadota > Alphaproteobacteria > UBA6615 > UBA6615 > JAZFQY01. The sequence goes on along the minus strand of JAZFQY010000222.1, from coordinate 1,871 downwards.
GGTCGGCATACCGAAGACCATCGACAACGACATCGGCGCTACCGAGTTCTCCGTCGGCTACGCCACGGCGGTCGACGTTGCCACCACGGCGCTCGACATGCTGCAGCCGACGGCGGCGAGCCACTCGCGGGTGATGATCCTGGAGGTCATGGGGCGCGACGCCGGTCACATCGCCATCGCCGCCGGCATCGCCGGCGGTGCCGACATCGTCCTTCTGCCCGAGATCCCCTACACCATCGACGGCGTGGCGCGGAAGATCGAGCGCCTGAAGCAGGACGGTCGCAACTTCGCCCTCGCCATCGTCGCCGAATCGGTCAAACGAGAAAACGGCGAGACGGCCCAGGTGGTGCACCATGGCGGCGAGGTCCGCTATGGCGGCATCGGCGCCTATCTCGCCGACCACATCTCGGCGGCGACCGGCGCCGAGACGCGGGTGACCGTGCTCGGCCATGTCCAGCGCGGCGCCGCCCCCAGCGCCCAGGACCGGCTCACCGGCCAGGCCTTCGGCGTCAAGGCCGTGGACCTCATTGCCGAGGGCAAGTTCGACCGCATGGTGGCGTGGCAGAACCGTGAGATCGTCGACGTACCCATCGCGGCGGCCATCGCCGCCAACCGGACGGTGGACGCCGACGGGGTGCTGGTGAGGACGGCGCGCGGCCTCGATATCTATCTCGGCGACGCCTGAGGACGCAGCCGGTGGAGTTTCCCGACCATCCCCTGTGGGACTTCAGCCTCGAGGTCTATGCGCGACCGGGGGTGGAGCCGGCCTGTCTGGCGTTGCAGGAGGCGCATGGCGCCGACGTCAACGTGCTGCTGGCGGTGATCTGGCACGGTGCCCGGGGCCTGCGCCTGTCGCCGGCGGAGCTGGACCGGCTGGGCGGCGCCGTCGCCGACTGGCGCGAGCGCGTCGTGCGTCCGCTCAGGGCCGTGCGCCGCGACATGAAGGCCGCGCTCGGCGCCCCGGCACCGATGGCCGACAGGCTGCGCAACCGCGTCAAGCGCCTGGAGCTCGACGCCGAGCATTTGGAGCAGCTGCTGCTGGCGCAACTCCTGCCCGGCGGCGGCGAAGACGTGGACCTATCGCCCGACACGGCCCTCGCCGCGGCGGCGGCGAACGCCCGCGCCTATCTCGAGAGCCTGGGCGCCGGGACCGACGCCACGCAGCACCTCGCCGCTATCCTCGCCGGGGTCTTCCCGGACCTGCCGGCGGCGGCCGTTGCGGCGGCGCTCGAGGCCGCGGCGTAAGGCCTTCGGCCGCCCTCGACCGGCTGGAAAATTGGCCCGGATGGGCGTAGGATTCCAGGGTTCGACTCACTCCGAATCGGAAGGAGGCCGACCATTGGCTCACGACAACAACATCGACGCTCTGCGCGATAAGCACGCAGAGCTTGAGGCGAAGCTCGAAGACGAGATCAGCCGACCGTTGCCGGACCAGACGGTTATTTCGGCCATCAAACGCCAAAAACTGCGCATCAAGGACCAGATGGTGGGGCTCGTCCACGCCTAGGGGCGAGCACTCAATCGCGCCGCGCCGCCATCGAGCCATAAAGAATGCCCGACTCGACGGGCAGCATTCCACGGGAGGGAAGTTAGTTTTTCAAGGGCTCGCCGGCACGCGCCGGTCGGGAAGTGTTTCTTATGTCCCTGCCTGATCCGTAATCACGGCTGAGGGCCTTCCTACTGGGGCGATCCTCCGCGCAATACCTATTTGGGCACGTAACTGCGTGGACGCCGCACGGGCGTCGGGCCCGGTTTGAATCCGGCCCCTACGGCGTTGCCGCATTTGGATCTGCTCTAGGGATCTTCCTGACGCCTAGAGCCTATTCCGGTCATATTGACGCAATTCTGTTGTGCCCGCGAGGCGGCAGGCC
>JAZFQY010000221.1:0-4175 GCA_036445355.1 Alphaproteobacteria bacterium | reverse complement strand
TCGTCGACCTCGCAAACCGGTACTTCCTGACCCCGGCGCTGCGGTGGGCCTGGAGGACAAGGGACTGGCCGGCCGTCTGCCGAGGGACCTGCGTGAGTTCCTGCGCCGGGCCCACAGCCTCAATCTGACCCGCAACGAAGGCATCCGCGCCCAGGCCGGGGAGAACGCCACCACCCTCGACCGGGCAGGCATCGTGCCGATCGTGCTGTAGGGTGGGGTGCATTTGTTCGAGGACGCCGGCGCGTTAGGCGTCCTTGGTCAACCTTCTGAAATCGTTACATAAAATTGATGTAGCTTCGTGCCGGGCCTAGCCGAGCAGAGCGCCGCCACGGCACGCCAATTGCCGCCAGCGCGGATCGAATGCGGCCAGCGGGCCGCCGTTCAGATTGAGGTGCTCCCACCGCGCCGTCTCATTGACCGAATAGTGGGCGACGTAGTGCGTGTAGGCCGTGTGCTGCAGGATCTCGTCCGACAGGCTGTCAAGAATGAGCGTGTCGTTGCGGAAATAGACCGCCAGCACCGCGTGCACCCGGGCCCTGATGGTGTCGGTGACGACTACAATTCGCATGTCGTCGTTACGGAACCCGAGGTGACGCAGGGCCAGGAACTTGGCGATGGAGAAATCCTCGCAGTCGCCGGAATTGCGCATGAACTCGATCGGCGTCGCCCAGTAGTCGGAGCGCCCATAGACCTGGTCGTCGAGCAGGTAGGGCCAGCTGTTGAAGTAGCCGTTGACGGCATTGAGCCTGCCCATGGCATCGAGGCCGCGCGCCGAGACGATCAGGCCGCGCCAGGCCCTGAGCTCGGCGCTGCGGCACGCGGCCGGGGAGCGAATGCAGGCCCGGAATTCCGGGTCCTGGTCGCGGATCCAGGCCTGGATCCGGCCCCATTGGGAGATCAGATTGCCGTCCGTCTCGCCGGGCTCGACGCGCGCCGGGATCTCCAGCGAGCCGAAGATGCCGCTGGAGTAGCGCTTCGAGGTCTGGGCGATATCCAGCAGGGTGACCCGCCGGTCCGGCCCTGCCCGGTCCGGGGCCTCGGCCTCGCCGCGGGCGGCGGAAACCGGTTCGACCTTCGTCGTCCCGCATGCGGCGAGAACGAACAAGGAAAGAACAAGACACAGGAAGCCGCGCACGGGCCCTCCCATTTTGGCATTTCGGCCGCCCTTCGGGCGGCCCTTCCATCCGGCGAGTAGTCTAAGCGCGCGACCCAGGTAAGTACAAGAATCAATTAGTTAACGGTAAATGCTGTGACGCCGCCGTAACACTTTCGTGGGCCACGCCGGCCCTATTCGCCGAAGAGGGCGCCCAGGGGCATGTGGTAGTATATGGCCACGACCTCGGTGCCGGGATTGACGTCGCTGAGATTGGCGTTGGAAATGTGGCCGAACGCCACGCCCAGGCGCGCGCCTTCGTCGAGCCGGTAGCCGAGCTCGATCTGGGTGCGGAATTCGATGGTGTGGCCCAGATCCTTGCCGCCGCCATCGCCATAGAGCCCCACCCCGAAACTGGGGGTGAGCACGAGCCGGCGGCCGAGAGACACGTCCAGCAGGATCCCGCCGGCGCCGTAGAGCGCGCCGTCGGAGGTCACCTCGAACCCGACCCAGGGCTTGAGCTCCCACAGGAACTTCCACTCCGGCCGGTATTCGATGCGAAAGTCGGCGGCGTCCTGGTCGTCGTTGACGTCATCGTTGACATCATACCAGCCGATGCCGAGGGACAGGAGATCGGGCTCCGCGGCCGCCGCCGGCGCCCCGAAGAGCGCCGTCAGCGAAATCATGGCTGCCGTTGCGATGAGTGGTCCTCGACGCACTTGTCCCGCCCCGCGGTCCGAACTGGGGATGATATGATTTCCACATTGTCTTGCAAGCACTTACCGCCAGAGGCTCAATTGAGATGTTTGAACCGCTCCGTTGCCGCCACCAGGGCGCCACAAATGCCGGGCTCCAACGCCGAGTGGCCGGCGTCGGCAACGATGACGAACTCCGCTTCGGGCCAGGCGCGGGCCAGCCTGTCCGCCGTGACCACGGGGCAGATAATGTCGTAGCGGCCCTGGACGATGATGCAGGGCAGGTGGCGAATGCGCGCCACGCCGGCGAGCAGCGCCCCCTCCTTAAGGAACACCTTGTTCTTGAAGTAATGGGCCTCGATGCGCGCCAGCCCCAGAGCGGTGGCGTCGGTGCGAAACGAGGCCATCGCCTCCGGGCTCGGCAGCAGGGTCGAGCAGGCCCCCTCATAGGCGCTCCAGGCGCGCGCCGCCGGCAGGTGCACGGCCGGGTCGGGGTCGGTGAGCCGGCGGTGGTAGGCGGCGAGAAGGTCGCCCCGTTCCGACTTGGGGACCCCGCGTGCGAAGGCGGCCCAAGCATCGGGAAAGATCCGGCGCATGCCGTACAGAAACCACGAGATCTCCTGCTCGCCGCAAAGAAAGACACCGCGCAGGACGAGCCCTAGGCAGTGCGCCGGGCAGGCCTGGGCGTAGGCAAGGGCCAGGGTGCTGCCCCAGGAGCCGCCGAAGACGATCCAGCGCGCAATCTCCAGATGCCGGCGCAGCCGCTCCAGGTCCGCCACTAAGTGCGCCGTGGTGTTCTCGGCCAGTTCGCCGTGCGGCGTCGAGCGCCCGGCGCCGCGCTGGTCGAACAGCACGATGCGGTAGTGTGCTGGGTCGTAGAAGCGCCGGTGGGCGACGGTTGTGCCGGCGCCGGGGCCGCCATGGAGGAACACCACCGGCACGCCGGCGGCGCTGCCCGAGACCTCCCAATACAGGCTGTGCGCTCCGTCCACCGGCAGCATGCCGGTTTCAGACGGCTCGATCTTCGGGTAGAGCTCCTTCGGCGTCATGTCTCGGTCTCGATCGGGGGGGGGTAAGTCTAGCGGCGGTGGCGGGGCGGGCCAATGCGCCTCATGCCTGGTATATTGCGCCATGCGCGCCCGGTTCGTGCCCCTGCTCCTGTGTCTCGCCGCGGCGGCCCCGATGCCGGACGATCTGGCCGACGGCGGCAGCGCCCGGGTGGTGGCGGTCGTCGACGGTGACACGGTGCGTCTCGACGACGGCCGCGAGCTGCGTCTGGTGGGCATCCAGGCGCCGAAACTGCCCTTGGATCGGCCGAATTTTCGCGCCTGGCCGGTGGCACAGACGGCCAAGGAGCGGCTCGAGGCCCTGGCCGGCGGGCGCCGCGTGCATCTGGGCTATGGCGGGCGGCGCCTGGACCGGTACGGCCGGGTGCTGGCCCATCTCGTCACCGAGGGTGGCGTCTGGCTGCAGGGGGAGATGCTGCGCCTGGGCCTGGCCCGGGTCTACAGCTTCGCCGACAACCGGGCGCTCGTCCCCGAAATGCTGGCGCAGGAGCGCCGCGCCCGCGCCGCGACGCGCGGCATTTGGGCACATCCCTACTACGCCATCATCGACCAGGCCAAGGCGGGCGATGCCACGGGGCATTTCGCCCTGGTGGAGGGATGGGTCATCGATGCCGCCGTCGTGCGCGGGCGGGGCTACCTCAATTTCGGGCCGGACTGGCGCACCGATTTCACCGTCACCGTGGCGCCGGCGGACATGCGGCTCTTCCGGCGCGAGGACATCCACCTCGCGAGCTATGAGGGCCGTCGCGTGCGGGTGCGCGGTTGGCTAAGATCGTTCAATGGGCCGATGATCGAGGTCACCCACCCGGAAGCGATCGAGGTGCTGGAGGAATGAGACGCCGCCTGACGGGGGCGCTCGTCGCAGTCCTGGCTCTCGCCGGCTGCACGGTCAATCCGGCGACCGGGGAGAGCAGCTTCACGGCCTTCATGTCCGAGGCCGAGGAGCGGCGCGTCGGCGCCGAGGAACACCCGAAGGTCCTGAAGCATTTCGGCGGCGCCTATGCCGACAGTGCCGTCGCCGCCTATGTCGACGGCATCGGTCAGTCCCTGGCGCGCGGCTCGGAGCTTTCCGACCTGCGTTTCACCTTCACGGTGATCGACAGTGACGTGGTCAACGCCTTCGCCCTGCCCGGCGGCTACATCTACGTGACGCGCGGGCTGATGGCGCTGGCCAGCAGCGAGGCGGAGCTTGCCGGCGTCATCGCGCACGAGATCGGCCACATGACAGCACGCCACGCCGCCCAGCGCTACAGCCAGTCGCTCGTCGCCGGCCTGGGCGCGGCACTTCTCGGGGCGATTGCCGGAAGCGAGGCGGCCGAC
>JAZFQY010000220.1:0-3699 GCA_036445355.1 Alphaproteobacteria bacterium | reverse complement strand
CATCAGTGTCGCCGGATCGCTCGATTGCCAGAAGTCGGCGTTCGTTTGGGCCCGGTCCTTGATTTACACACCGGCGGCGGTCCTGCTCGCCCTTGCCCATGGATCTGGTGCGAAACCGGCCGTCCGGCACACTATGGGGACGAATACCGTTTCAAATTTTTTAACCATATCTCCCCACACGCGCGCGATGCCGCCGCCGGCGGTGCGCTCAATCTCACGCTCGCGTGGTGGCGCGCCGCCGGCCCGGCCTGGAGCAGGGCTGGTTAACACCCGGTGATGGCTAATACCGCCGGAAATTCAAGCCGTTATGCGGCCGCTCGGACGGCGCATAAGAATATTTTCACCCTGCCCTAATATTAATGTTTGCCAAATGTCGAGACTGCAGAGGCCGCGAATCGGACTCGCCCTGGGCAGCGGCGTCGGCCGCGGCTGGGCCCACCTTGGCGTCATTAAGGCGCTGAGCGAGCTGGGCGTCACCCCGGACATCGTTTGTGGCACATCGATCGGGGCCCTGATCGCCGGCTTTTATGTCGTCGGGCACCTCGACGCCCTCGAAGCGTGGGCTCGCACGCTGACCAAGCTCAGCATGGTGCGCTATCTGAATCTGCGGCCGGCGAAGAACGGCCTGGTCGCCGGCGACCGCCTGTTCGCCGAGATGGAGCTCTACTTTGCCGACATGCGCATCGAGGACCTGCCGCTGCCGTTTGCGTGCGTCGCCACCGACATGCGCACGGGCCAGGAGATCTGGATCTCCAAGGGCCGGCTCGACGAGGCGATCAGGGCGTCGTTTTCGTTGCCGGCGTTCTTCCCCCCGACCCGCGTCGGCAGTCGCTGGCTGATCGACGGCGCGCTGGTCAACCCGGTGCCGGTTTCGGTTTGCCGCGCCCTCGGCGCCGACATCGTCATCGCCGTCAACCTGAACACCAGTGACTTCGCCCGCATCGCCACGGCGCGGGGCCGGGTGGCCGGACCGGCGCCTGCGCGCGGCGGGCCCATACCGGCCGGCGACGACGCCACGAGGTGGCTGGACGACGTACCGCCGTCGGCCGATATGCCCGAGATGCCGAGCCTGCTCGGCATCATGGCATCGACGCTCAATATCGTGCAGGATCGCGTCACCCGCAGCCGCCTGGCGGCGGACCCGCCCGAAATCAACATCTTGCCCAATATCTCGCGCGTCGGGCTGCTTGACTTCTACCGCGCCGCCGAACTGATCGCGGCTGGGCAGAACGCGGTGTACCTAATGGAAGACTTGCTCGACGACCTGATCGGAACCGAGAGCGCGTTGGTGCAATGAACGACACCGCGACCAAGGCCGAACCTACCAAGGTTGCATCGGCGCCGCTCACCCACGGCGAGCGCGCCGCGCCCACCGGGCGCCGCGTGCAAGCGGCCAAGCCGAGGCGCGCGCGGTTCGTCGCCGGTATCAGGCGCGGGCTCGCGCTGCTGCGCCGCTTTTACCCGGCAAGGCTTCGTCAGCCGCGGGTGACGACCCGGCACAGGCCCTTCCTTTGGGAGGGCTCCTATCCCGAGGGCGTCGCCTGGGATTTGGAGATCGTGCGCCGGCCGCTGTTCCGCATTCTCGACGACGCGGTCGCGGCCTGGCCGGACAATACGTGCCTGGAGTTCCTGGGCAAGAGCTACACCTATCGCGAGGTCGATGCGCTGGTGGCGCGGGCGGCGAAAGGGCTGCAGGAGCTCGGCGTCGGCAAGGGCGTCCGGGTCGGACTGTTCCTGCCCAACAGCGCCTATTACGTCATCGTCTACTACGCCGTCCTCAAGGCCGGTGGCACAGTGGTCAATTTCAACCCGCTTTATGCCGAACGCGAGGTCAAGCGCCAGATTCGGGACAGCAACACCCGGATCATGGTCACCATGAACCTGAACAATCTGCACCAGAAGATCGTCGGGCAGCTCGCCGACACCTGCCTGGAGAAGATCGTTGTGTGCCGCATGACCGCGGCGCTGCCATTGCTCGATAGCGCCCTGTTTCGCGTCTTTCGCCGCCGCGAGATCGCCGACATCCCCTCGGACGGCAAGCACCTGGCCTTCGAAAAGCTGATCGCCAATGACGGGGAATTCGATCCGGTCAGCATCGATCCGCAGAACGACATCGCCGTCTTCCAGTATACCGGCGGCACCACCGGTCTGCCCAAGGGGGCGATGCTCAGCCACGCGGCCCTGTTCACCAACACGGTGCAGACTCGGCGCTGGGCCGCCAGCATCAAGCCCGGGGCGGAGAAGATGCTGGCGGTGGTGCCCATGTTCCACGTCTTCGGCATGACCGCGGTCATGAATGTCGGCCTCTATTGCGGCGCCGAACTCGTGCTCCTTCCGCGCTTTAAGGGGGAAGAGGTGCTGAAGGCCATTCACAAGCACCGGCCGACGGTGTTCATGGGGGTGCCCACCATGTACTCCGCCATCAACGGCCGCCGCGACCTCGGCGAGTACGACCTGTCGAGCCTCGAATTCTGCATTTCCGGCGGCTCCGCCCTGCCGCTCAGCGTCAAGACCAACTTCGAGAGCCTGACCGGCTGCACCCTGGTCGAGGGCTACGGGCTGACCGAGGCCGGGCCGGTATGCACGATCAACCCCTTCAACGGCACCAATAGCGGTTCCATCGGCCTGCCGGTGCCGGGGACCATCGTCGAGATCGTCTCCCTCGACGACCCCGCCATGACCGTGCCGGTGGGCGAAGTGGGCGAGATCTGCGTCTCCGGGCCGCAGGTCATGGCCGGATATTGGCGCCAGGCGGGGGAGACGGCCGATGTCCTGCAGGACGGTCGCCTGCGCACGGGCGACGTCGGCTATATCGACGAGACCGGCTACGTCTACCTCATCGACCGCATCAAGGACCTCATCATCACCGGCGGCTTCAACGTCTATCCGCGCATGGTCGAGGAGGCGATCTACCTGCACCCCGAGGTCGCGGAGGCGGCGGTGTGCGGCATTCCCAACCTCCATCACGGCGAGATCGTCAAGGCCTATGTCACGCTACGCGACGGCTCCCGGCTGGAGGCGCGGGAGCTGCGAGCCTTTCTCAAGGACAAGCTGGCGCCGTTCGAGCTGCCACGGGAGATCGAGGTTCGCGACGAGATCCCGATGACCCTGATCGGCAAGCCCCTGCGCCGGGAGCTCGTCGCCGAGGAGCTGCGCCGCCGCGCGCTCGAGGGCGACCGGGAACCCGAAGCGGAGGGCGCGCCATGAGCCTCGACAACGCCGAGCGCGCCATCGCGCCGCGCTTGACCGAGCTGGCCGGGCTCGGGGCGCGGGTCAGGTTCGACTTCGGCCACGAGGGCGCGCTCACCGTCGACGCCAGCACGGTGCCGGCAACCCTCAGCCGCGAGGCGCGCGATGCCGAGTGCACCATCGCTCTCACGATCGAGAATTTCGAGAGGCTGGTCGCCGGCGAGCTCAACGCGACCCTCGCCTACATGACCGGCAAGCTCAAGATCTCTGGCTCCATGGGCGTCGCCATGAAGCTCGCGGGTCTGCTCGAGGACTGAGTGCGGCGGCCGCTGCAGGGCTCTGACCCGGAGACCGACGACATCCGCCGGCGCGGCTTTCACGGCGACCGCACCTTCAAGATCGTGCTCGACTATATGGCCTGGGTCACACACCCCCATGATGAGGCGGTCTATGATGGCGCCCGCAGGGAGGTGATCGGGCCCGTCTAGAGCGGGCGCTGTCGAACAAGCA